>NZ_JBICHO010000229.1:0-12660 GCF_043100905.1 Rhodopirellula sp. JB055
ATGGCCGAAGGCATTGGCACTGGGGTCGACGGGCGTTTTGTTTCCTCCCCTGAACCGGGAACCGTCGCCGACCGAACCATCGATGGCAGCGGCTGCATCACGATGGCAGGTGGCATCGACTTGCACACGCACATCGGCGGAGGCAAAGTCACGCTGGCTCGCATGTTGCTGGGTGACCAAATGCCACCTTGGCGAGAAGCCACACGCTTGGCTGGCGAAGACGCCGCGTCATGCGAGTTCCTGCCAGCCGCGTCCGTGACCGCTTCGCGTTACTTGGACATGGGATACACGACGTGCTTTGAGCCCGCCGTGATCCCTTGCAACGCGAGGTCCGCGCATGCCGAAATGGCCGATGTCCGCGGGCTCGATACCGGCGGGTATTGTTTGCTCGGCAACGATGATGTGCTGTTGCGATTGATCGCCGGTGACGAACCCCAAGAAGTGATCAACGCGTACGTGGCATGGATGGTCCAAGCGACTCGCTGCATCGCCGTCAAGGTCGTCAATCCAGGTGGCATCAACGCGTTCAAATTCAACGAACGCGAAATGGATGTCGACACACAGCATCCCAAGTACGGCATCACTCCCGGCCAAATCATTCGCACGCTTTGCCGAGCGGTTTCGGAGATTGGTTTGCGGCATCCGTTGCACGTTCACTGCAGCAACTTAGGTGTGCCTGGCAACATCGATTCAACACTGGCAACGATCCGGGCCGCCGATGGTTACCCGATCCATTTGACCCACGCTCAATTTCATAGCTACGGCACCGAAGGCCCGTTCAAGTTTTCGTCTTCGGCGGCGAAGTTGGCCGATGCACTGAAAGCCAACCCCAACGTGACGCTGGATGTTGGACAAATTCAGTTCGGCCAAACCGTCACGATCAGTGCGGACGCGATGCACCAATACGACAATCGCAATCTGGCCAAACCTCGCAAATCCGTGTTGCTGGACATCGAATGTGAAGCCGGTTGCGGCGTGGTCCCATTCAAATACGCACGCCGCGAATTTGTGCACAGCCTGCAATGGGCGATCGGGCTGGAACTCTTCTTGATGGTCGATGACCCCTCGCGAGTTTTCTTGACCACCGACCATCCCAACGGCGGTCCCTTCACGGCGTACCCGCACCTGATCGCCTTGCTCACCGATCGCTCGCTACGAGAAACGGCGCTTGCTGAAATTCATTCCGACGCGGCCGCGGCCTCATCACTCGCGGGCATCGATCGTGAATATTCGCTGGATGACATCGCGGTGATGACGCGATCCGCACCGGCGTCGATCTTGGGTTTGTCCGATCGAGGTCGATTGCAACCGGGATGCGTGGCCGACGTCGTCGTGTACGAAGAAAATGACAACGTCGAAGCCATGTTCCGCACCCCGCGAGAGGTTTACAAACAAGGCGTCCGAATTCGTTCGCGAGGTCAAAACGTGGACGCGGGAGATTCCATCCAACGCGACAACACGCTGGCGGCCGCAGTCGCCGTCGATCCCATGCACGTTCCCAAGTTTCGCGAAATGCATGCTCAAACGGGAACGTTTGCGTTGGATCGATTGCAAATCTCCCTGGGCTAAATGGACGACGTGATCGGCACGCAGTTGATCGAAACGACTCGATCGGAGACCCCAAATGGCTGACTCCGTCCCATCGTCTGAACCCATCTCGATCGCAGGCGTTTCGATCGAAGACACCTTTGCCGAAGCCTTTGACATGAAGGCCACGCGGTTGATTTTGACCGCCGACGACCGACGCTGGTGCGAAGAATCCGCGAGGGCGATGTGCGGGTTTGGAACCAGTGTGATTGCCTGCGGCTTGGAGATTGCCGTCGAACAAACATTGACTCCCGAACAAACGCCGGATGGTCGGCCCGGCGTCGCGATCCTGGCCTTCGGCATGTCAGGCAAGGACCTTGAAAAACAAGTGCCACGGCGAGCCGGCCAGTGCGTTTTGACTTGTCCGACAACCGCGTTGTATGGCGGCATTCCTGGCGGTCGAGACGTGCACCCCAAACGTGTCCCAATCGGAAAGTCACTGCGATTCTTTGGCGATGGGAACCAAATCAGCAAGCAAATCCAACACTTGGACGCGGATGGAAAATCACGTCCCGTGCGTTACTGGCGGATTCCTGTGATGGACGGTGAATTCGTTTGCCAGCATGACGTGGGCCGAGTCGATGCCATCGGCGGCGGCAACTTCATCTTGGTCGGACAAAGCGTGCAGTCCGTGACGGTCGCCAGCCGCGCAGCAATCGATGCGATGCGAGAATTGCCCGGCATCATCACACCGTTCCCCGGCGGCACGACTCGCAGTGGATCCAAAGTCGGATCGAAATACGCCGCCTTGTTTGCATCCACGAACGACGCCTTCTGCCCCGCACTACGAGAAATCACTCCATCGAATTTGCCGCCGGAAGCCAACGCGGCAATCGAAATCGTGATCGATGGCATGTCGTTCGACGAGATCGCCGAATCCATGCGAGTCGGGATCAACGCAGCATGCGAAACGGGGGCGTCCGAAGGACTGCTCAGCGTGACGGCGGGCAACTACGGCGGCAAGCTCGGTCGGCACCACTTCAAGCTGCACCAGTTGTTTCTCGATGAGTCGACCTCCCCGGACTCAGAGGCCGAACAATGAGTCAAATCACATTGCGTCTGCGAGCGGATTTGCAGTCGACTCTTTCGGGGTCAACCCCTTCGCGATCGATTCTGGATGCTTCCAAAATTCGATTGGAAGAATGGGTTCAGCTCTCGAGCGCAGAGATCGAACGTTTCGAGCTGAATTCTCAAACCGGTCCGGTTTCCATCGGTGACCTGTTTGATGTTTCGGTGCAATCCGATGTCTCGATGCCGCGGTTGATCTTTGCAGACTGCATGCGACTCGTTTCAGGAATTGGTTTCCAACACAAACTGGGCGAGATCGTCTGCGAATCCAACGTTGGCGATCACGCGGGAAGTTGCATGCAGGGCGGCCGCATCGTGGTGCATGGCAACGCGGGCAATCACTTGGGTTCACCCATCGGTGCTCGCAATGTTGGCATGAACGGAGGCCAATTGATTGTCCATGGTTCGGCAGGTGACGACGCGGGTCATCGCATGCGTCGTGGCGAACTTTGGATCGGTGGGGACGCAGGAAAACGTCTGGCCACGTGGCAGGTCGCGGGCACGATTGGAGTGGCGGGAAATGTCGGACCGAACATCGCCTACGGCATGCGACGCGGGACATTGATCTTTGGGCAATCACCCACCCTGGATGCGAATCGGTTTTCAACGCCGATTCCGCTGCAGTCCGCGTTTGTGAGTCTGGTCGGCAAAAACAGCAGTGCAAGTTGGCTGACGCCTGCTTTCTTGCAATCATTGCGTGTTTGCCGGGGCGACCGCCAGATCGACGGCCGCGGGGAAATCTGGACGCCGTAGTTCGGGAATCAGACTTCGGCCATTTCAGCGGCTTCTTCGTCGCTCCAGCTTTCTTCACCTTCGGGAGCGTCGTTCAGGCCCAATTCTTCGAACTGCTCGTCGGATAGTTTGACGTAGTTCAGCGAACGCAAGACTTCCAAGACTTCACTGCACGTGGGGAACATCCGTCCCGAGTCTCGTTTGTAGTCATCCATCGCTTTCATGAACTCGACTTCCTGGTCGCTGTAGTCACGTTCGCAAGTGGTTGGGTCAATGTGACGACGACGTTGCTTTTTTCGCCGGGGTTGGTCCATCATGCCCGCATCGCTTGCATCGGCATTGCCATTGCGGCGTTCGCTGCGACGACGATCAATGGTCACGACTTCGTCACCCACTTTGCTACCTTTGCTTTTGCTGGCGGTCGAAGTGTTGGACGATGATTTGACAGTCGTTGGCATGGGTTTCCTCGTGCAATAAGAAACGGTGCGAAGAGTTGGGACGCGGACGATTGGTCCAATCCCTCGAAAATCGAGAAGCGTGTGACCGAGAGTTCTTGGCCGTACAATGAGTAGCACGTGGGTCAGGCTGAGGCTGAGCATCCGGGCAAGTTTGCCGGCAAGGCAAGCAGAAAGGGCACGAGACCTCGCCGGTTATACCGATTATCCGGCCTGCTATCTGTCGCCCTCCACTTTTCTCATGGATTTGACTTCAGAATGCGACAAGGCAGTCTCTCGACCCGTCACCTGGCAGAGCTTCCAAGTCGCCAACCGCTGACCATGTTCGCAGCAGCAGGTCTGGGCGGTCTGTTGTTGGACCGGGTCTACCCACAGTCCACGCAGGTCTGGATTGGGATGATGGTCGCGATGGTTTTGGCGTGGTGCATCGTATGGACGACCGCACCAAGACTTGCCTCTTCCTTGCGAGTCCGCCCAAGCATCCTCACCGGCGTTCGCACGGCGTGCTGGTTCGGATTCATCTTGTTCGTTTTCGCGGGCCGACACGCTCTGGATGAATGGCAGTACGCTTCCGCCACCATCCGGGACGTCCTCACTCATGAAGAAGAACCGACGGTCATGGTCGCGGTGCTCGATGAACCCGTCCGCTTGCAACGCGATGCACTGGAGAACACCGTCGCGCGAACCTCTGGTGTCGCAGGTCGTGATTCCGGACGCAACCGCAACCACGACGTGCAATATCAAACTCGACTGGTCGTCAGTGTGCTAACCATGCAGCGTGGGACCCAACATGTCCCGATCACCGGTCGAGTGATGGTCATGGTCGATGCCGAACGGCAGGACTTGCGGCCCGGCGACATCGTGAAACTGTACGGTCGCATCGCAGCCATTCCTCCGCCCAGCAACCCAGGTGAAACCGATCAACGGATCGCAGCGAGGAGACAAAACATCCATGCTCGGATGCGAGTGGGATCAGCCGAGCAAGTCGAACGACTGCCAAATGCCGAGAACGCGAAAGGGCGGCATTCCTGGTGTGTCCGCATGGAACGCTGGTTGGCCGATCGAGCAGCCTCGGCTCGGGACACCATCTTGAAACAGATTGAACCATCGCAGCGTGGACTGGCACTCGCATTGACGCTGGGACAACGAGACTTTCTCGACCGGACCACCAACGAACGCTTGCTGGTGACCGGCACGGCGCACCTGTTGTCCGTCAGCGGATTGCATTTGGGCATCATCGTTTTGTTGACGGGCGCGGTGGCGGGTTTGTTGCGATTGCCGCTTGCTGGATCAACCACCCTGATCGTGACGGTGATGCTGTTCTATGTGGCCATCACCGGAGCTCGGCCGCCGGTGACTCGAGCCGCGATCTTGTTGTCCACGGTCATCCTAGCGAGGTTGCTCGCACGTCCTCATCACCCGCTGAATTCCCTTTCCTTGGCGGCCATCATCCTGATGGTCTGGACGCCCGCCGAGATGTTTGGGATTGGCGTGCAACTGTCGTTTTTAGCGGTCGCGACGCTGTTGCTTTGTGGTCGCCCGTTTTCGAAAGCCCTCACCCCCGCAGCGGAATCCATTCGCGTGGAAGAACGCTTTGACGAACTGGCTCAACAATCTCAAACCGCGTGGCGAAGAGCCCTGTCATTTGTCGCATCGTGGACCGGCCGAGTGCTGTGGTACAGCGGCGCGGTCACGCTGATGGCTCTGCCCTTGGTGTGGTCCCAGTTTCATGTCGTCTCGCCGATCAGTGTGATCGTCAACGTGATGCTGTCGCCGCTGATGGCCCTCGCGTTGTCCGCTGGTGTCCTGACGATCTTGGCCGGTTGGTCGCTTCCGTCATTGGCTTGGATTCCCGGTGAAATTTGCGGGAAGCTCCTTTCGATCATGCAGTGGATGATCGATTCAGCGGCCAATTTGCCCGGTGGTCACTTTTGGCTTCCCTCACCACCGACGGCCTGGGTCATCGCGTTCTACTTGGGGTTGGTTGTGTGGGCCGCGATCCGGCCGATGGTCTCCTCCCGAGGAATTCGTCGGCGAACGATTGAGGCTGGTTTGCTGGTCAGTTGGATTGGGATCGCGTTTGGAATGGCGACCTTTCCAGCCGAACTTCCTGACCAAACCTTGGAAGCAACTTTTGTCGACGTTGGCCATGGAACCGCAACGATCCTGCGTCCCAACCGCCAGGAGATTTGGCTTTACGACTGTGGTTGGATGGGCAACGCCAACGCGACCAGCCGAAACATCGAGGACGCGTTGTGGTCGTTGGGAGCCACCCACATCGATGGAATTTTTCTGTCGCATGCCGACACCGATCACTACAACGCGTTGCCAGGACTGGCCGACCGCTTTTCGATCGGAGTGATCCTCGTTCCGCCGGGATTCTTTGAGGGAGACGGGTTTGCTTTGGCTCAGGCAATCGAAACGATCCGCCGACACCAGATCCCGGTGAAAGAGATCAGCCGCGATCAACCGATGCGACGCGTCCACCCCGGTTGGTTGGATCAAGTGGAAGTGCTGCATCCACCACAAGAAAGAATCGACGCCAATGACAACGCCAATTCGCTGGTGCTGAGAATCGACTGGGGCGAACGCGTGCTGTTGTTGCCCGGCGACTTGGAACCGCCTGGAACCGCGGTGTTGACCAACACGCCTCGGCCACCGCCCGGCGGGGTGATGATGGCACCACATCACGGTAGTTTGCGAATGGATGCCCAGGCGGTCCTGCAGTGGGCCCGGCCATTGGAAACGGTTGTCAGTGGGGGCCAACGGGCCGCCAAACCCGAAGTCACCGAAATGCTGTCCGCAGCAGGCGGCGGCGTTCACGTGACCTCTCGGGAAGGAGCCATCCGGGTGCGAATGGGTCCCGAAAGTGCTCTCCAAATCCAGGCATTCCTGCGACAACCCTGGTGAGCGATTTCCCCGCCAGGCTGACAATTTTTCAGGTCGGTGTAGGATACGGTGATGATGGATCTATTGCGTCAAGTTTCGGTAACCTGTTTTTCAGCCAGCTACCTCGTCGTGCTGGTCCTGGAAGCGCTGCGTTTTCTGGGCCGAGTCCCGGGCCGCGGCCTGGCGGTGGTGGTCATGATGGGACTGGGAATTTTCACCCACGTCACCTACCTGACTCTGCGAGCGGCCTCGATCAGCAACGAAGCGAACATCGGTCGCCTAGCAACCTGGACGGATTGGTCGCTGATGGTCGCATTGGGATTGGCGATCGCCTACTTCGCGTTCTATCTTCGCCGGCCCGACACGATCATCGGGCTGTTTTTCCTGCCTGCGATTCTGGCCATGATCGCGCTATCGCAAGCGGTCAGCCACATGCCCGCTTTCGAACGAAATGAGGCGGTGGAGGTTTGGCGAGGCGTCCACGGCGTTTCGATGATGCTGGGTTCCGCTGCCGTGCTGGTTGGTTTTTTGGCGGGAGCCATGTACCTCGTCCAGTCTTGGCGTTTGAAACGCAAGCAGGCCGGTTCGATGCTGAGATTGCCGACCCTCGAAACCTTGCAAAACCTCAATCGAAGTTGCTTGGTGATCAGCACCGCTTCGGTCGGGGTCGGGCTGCTTTCTGGCGTCGTCATGAACTGGAATCGACTCGGCGTGATCCCTTGGACCGACGGTGGCATCATCCTGTCGGGCGTGCTGTTCCTGTGGTTGGTCTCGGCGACGGTGGTCGAGTACTTCTACGCCCCTGCAAGCCGCGGTCGCAAAATTGCCTACCTGACCCTGGCCAGCTTCGCATTTTTGGTGCTCGCGATGACCGGCGTGCTGTCCAGTTCCCACGGAGCCGACCAATCCGACGCCCCCGCCGCCACCCCGACCCACGGAATCGACGCGAGTGAACCGTTGTCCGGACTCGAAGTGGCAATGGAAATGATCGTGCCGCGAGGCCAGTCATGACGCTGAAGATGATCGGTTGCAGCCACCACGACGCTGCTGTTGAAATTCGCGAACAACTGTCGTTCACCGAAGGCGAAATCCGTCGGACCTTCGACTTGTTCGGCCAACGTTTTGCGGGTGCAGAATTGGTTCTGCTGAGCACCTGCAACCGAGTTGAGTTGTATGGTGCCGGCGGGAATTCTCCTGCCCTGCAAGCAGACGATTTGATCAACCTGGTGGCCGATTGCCTGAATCAATCGCGAGACTTTGTTGCCAATCACATGATCGTTCGCGAAGGCCGCGAAGCCGTCGAACACCTGTTCCTGGTCGCCGCCAGTCTGGACAGCATGGTCGTGGGGGAAGCTCAGATTTTGTCGCAGGTCAAACAATCCTACGACTTGGCGAACGATGCCGACCGCACCGGCCCGATCACCCACGGCGTGTTCCAAGCGGCCAATAGAACGGCCAAACGCGTCCAAACTGAAACCAGCATTCACCGTCGCCGTCTGAGCGTCCCCAGCGTCGCAATTGGCGAAGTCGTCCCCGAAGTTTTCAACCGCCTGCAAGGCAAACGCGTGGTGCTGTGCGGTGCCGGCGAGATGGCAGAAGAAACACTTCGGTATCTGAAAAACGGTGGAGCCGACAACCTGTGCGTCGTCAACCGAAGTCTCCAGCGAGCTCAAAAGTTGGCTGAAGAGTTTGGTGCCGAAGCGGAATTGATGGAGAACTTGCCCGAACAAATCGTTCGCGCGGATCTGCTGATCGGAACCACTTCCGCCGAAGAACCGATCGTCGACGCATCCACCTTCGCCGCCCTGAATGCCAAACGAGAGGGCCGAATCATGCTGGTCCTGGACCTGGCGGTCCCGCGAGATTTTGATCCGATCATCGGCGATGAACCCGGTGTCTACCTGTACCAAATCGATGACCTGCAAGCCGCGTGCAATCGCAACCGTCGAGAACGCGAAAAACAGTGGCCCAAGGCAAAGAAGATCATCGACGAAGAAGTCGATGGGTTCTTTCAATCGCTGCAACAACGTGCCACAGGTCCAGTCATTCGCCGGCTTCGTGAGCGGGCTGACAAAGTCAAATCCGAAGAACTGCAGCGGTTGTTCGGCAAACTCAATGGATCCACCGACACGGCCATGCAAAAGGAGATTGAAAAGTCATTCGATCGCCTGACCAACAAATTGCTGCACCCGCCCATGGCCTCGCTGCGAGACGACGCCGCCGACGGACATTCGCGAGGATTGTTGGAAGCGTTGCGACATCTGTTCAATCTTGGCGAAGATTCTTGAGAAATCGTGCCGTTTGGTCGCCAGAGGATTTTCCCCGCTGACCAACATCCATCGATTCCTCCGGTTAAACTGCCCGTCCCGGTGTCTCCTTCCTAAAACATCTGCCTTCCTGGACCCACCTCATGAACTCGACTGTGAACCGCGTTCTCTGCGCCCTGACTCTCGCCGCCACCTTTGCGGTTTCGCCAATCAACGCCCAAGACAGCGAAAAAACTCGCTTGGCAAAAACCATGCAGGGTGCCAAGACCGTCACACTGTTCGATGGCAAAACCCTCGACGGATGGCGTGGACGAGAGGATCTTTGGTCGGTCGACGACGGAGCCATCCATGGGCAGACCACCGCCGAAGCACCGATCAAGCAAAACACGTTTTTGATCCTCGATCGCCCGGTCAAAGGCAGCTTTGAACTGACTCTGCAATTCAAGATGATTGGCGGCAACTCGGGCATCCAGTACCGCAGCAAAGTGCTCGACGAAGACAAATTCATCGTCGGTGGCTACCAAGCCGACATCGATGCAACCAACCGCTTCGCAGGAATCCTGTACGAAGAAAAAGGCCGCGGAATCCTGGCCACTCGCGGGCAACAAACCACAATCTGGGCGACCGGCGAAAAGACGACCGAACAATTCGCGACCGCCGAAGAACTCGCCAACAGCATCCACCTCGGCGAATGGAACGACTACCGAATCCTGGTTCGCGACAACCAACTGGAACAGTTCATCAACGAAACCTTGATGATTCGCGTGATCGACCAACAACCCGGCAAAAAAGCCGACTCAGGCGTCATTGCATTGCAACTGCACCAAGGGCCCCCGATGAAAGTCTGGTTCAAGAACATCCAAATTCGCGAATGGAAGTGACTCGGGGACGCTTCCGCCGATTTACAACACGCTACCATGTGACTGGAGCGTGACCATGACCCAATCTTTATGGCCCTCGGGCGACAACACCGACGTGCTGCTGCAGGCAGCACGCCAAGGCGATCCCGAGGCCGTCAACCAATTGCTAGACCGACACCGCGGCCCCATCCGTCGACTGGTGGAGGTCCGTTTGGATCGCAAAGTCCAACGCCGCGTGGATGTCAGCGACGTCGTCCAAGAGGTCTTGGTCGAAGCCAGTGGTCGACTTCAAAAATACCTCGACGATCCGGTGATGGCGTTTCACTTGTGGCTCCGGCAGATCGCTTGGGACCACATCATTGACACCTATCGCCGCCACCGTGTCAGCGCTAAACGCAACATGGATCGCGAGCAACCGATCGGGGGCGGTGGCCCCGTGGACGAATCGTCCGTGAATCTGGCGATTCAGTTATGCGACCCTGCGATGACACCGGCCGCCGTTGCGACCCAGCGAGAAATCGCGGTTCAGGTCGAAGCCGCGATTGAAAAACTGGACGAAGGTGACCGCGAAATCATTCTGATGCGCCACTACGAGCACCTTTCCAACCTCGAGATTGCCGAAGTCCTGAACCTCAACCCACCCGCCGCCAGCATGCGATATCTGCGTGCCGTTCGGCGGTTGAAATCGGTGCTCGAAGAAGACAAGGAAAACTTTGGCGTCGACACCGACTCGCAGGGTTGAGACGACGATGGCCTCTCCATCCGACCCGTCCAATGCAGCCTCGTCTTGCCCCGACTCACTGACGGATGCTCCGGCCAACGCGACGAACCGTTCGCCCTCGGACGAGCCGTTGTCACACGATCAATACCTTGCCAATGTGCTGTCGGAATTGACCGATCAAGTCTGCCAAGGCCAGCCCGTTGATTTCAATGCGATCTGTGCTCAACATCCAACACTCGCGAAAGATCTGAGAGAGCTTTGGGGTGCGGTGTTGGTCACCGACACCGCCGGCGTGGCTCGCGACGAACTCCCGATCGAAAACCAGAAAGATCCCACCACCGAAGACTCGTCGGGTCGTTGGCGTGGCCTGCGGTTGCCCACCACGATTGGCGACTTTGATCTGCTGGAAGAAGTCGGCCGGGGAGGAATGGGCGTGGTCTTTCGCGCCCGCCAGCGATCACTCGACCGAGAGGTCGCAATCAAGATGATCCTGCGCGGTCGTCTGGCCAGCGATGCGGATCTGCAACGGTTCATGGCCGAAGCCGCCGCAACGGCATCGCTCGATCATCCGAGCATCGTGCCCGTCTACGAAGTCGGCGACATCGAGGGACGACCGTTCTTCAGCATGCAGTTCATCGAAGGGCAAACGTTGGCCCAACGAGTTGCATCTGGACCGATGGCACCCCGCGAGGCGGCCCGCATGGTCGCTCAAATCGCTCGAGCCGTCGCCGTGGCTCATCAAAGCGGCATCCTGCATCGCGACATCAAACCGGGCAACATCCTGATCGCCGCGGACGGCCGCCCGATGATCACCGACTTTGGATTGGCCAAACAAGTCGGCGCCAAGATGGATCTGACCCGCACCGGAATGCTGGTTGGGACGCCCGCCTACATGTCACCCGAACAAGCCGGCGGCCGTCGCGGCGACATCGGTCCGACCAGCGATGTGTACTCGCTCGGCTGTGTGCTGTACTTCGCTTTGACCGGGCGCGCGCCCTTTGTCGCGGAATCGCCGATGGAACTGGTCATGCTGGTCACCGAGCAAGATCCCACGCCACCGCGAGCACTTCGCCCGAGTTTGGACCGTGACCTCGAGATGATCACGATTCGCTGCCTGCAAAAACCAGCCGACTTGCGATACCCAACCGCGGAAGCACTCGCCAACGATATCGAAGCCTACCTCGCTGATGAACGCGTCGATGCACGCAGCGGCCACTTCAATCAAGTCCTCGCCCGAGTCTTTCGCGAAACGCACCACGCGGCGGTGCTCGAAAAATGGGGCCTGCTTTGGATGTGGCATTCCTTGGTGCTGTTGGTCGCCAGCTTGCTGACTTGGCAAATGGCTCTGGCAGGAATCACCCAGCGGTCCATCTACATCGCGGTGTGGGTGATCGGACTGAGTGCCTGGGCGGCTGTGTTTTGGAAACTACGTCAACGCATGGGACCAGTCACGTTCATCGAGCGACAAATCGCCCATGTCTGGGGCGCCAGTCTGATTGCGATCGGATTGCTGTTCCCGTTGGAATGGTGGATCGGATTGGAACCGTTGCGATTGGCGCCGATGCTGGGCGTGATCACCGCCATGGTCTTTCTGATCAAAGCCGGGATGTTGAGCGGAGCGTTCTACATCCAAACCGGGCTCTTGCTGGCAACATCCGTGGCAATGGCCGTGTTCCCATCCGCCGCTCATCTGATCTTTGGAATCGTTGCGGCAGGATGCTTCTTCCTGCCCGGCTACAAGTACGAACGTCAACGATCGCTGCTCGAACAACCCTGATCCAATCAAAGAACTCGGCCCCCGTTCATAACCCGCCGCGTTAGTTTTGAAGTTGCGCTTTTGTGTGAGGCATTGATTTTTTCATAACCCGACGCGTCAGTTTTGAAGTTGCGCTTTTGCGTGAGGCATTGGTTTTTCATAACCCGACGCGTCAGCGAGGCGAAGTCAACATCGATTTTCCCTCGCTGACGCTTCGGGTTATGAAAAAGCTGACGCTTCGGGTTATGAAAAAGCTGACGCTTCGGGATTTGAGAAAAGCCCAACTTCAAAACGCGTGGGCAAGGGATCCATAGGCACGTTGCCA
>NZ_JBICHO010000230.1:0-20769 GCF_043100905.1 Rhodopirellula sp. JB055
AGGCTCCAGACGAATCAGATTGCCCATTTGTGTCTGCGGAGCACAGAAAAAACGGTCAGCCGCCCCCCAACGACACTAGAGGCAGCTCTCAGTCGCCGGTATCAATCCGACCGAAGGGAGCCCGCTCAACATGCCTTCCGATCCGATGACGCTGATGCGGCTGTCGATGCTGCGATACAAAACCGGGCGTCTGGAACGTTATCTCGCCACTGCAGACCGGGCACGCGAAATCCAGCGAGAAAACCTGCTTCGACGAATCCGGCAAAACGCGAACACCGCGTTCGGTCGGGATCATGGATTCTCCGAGATCCGCACGCTCGAAGATTACCGGAAACGAGTGCCAATCGCGGGCTACGAAGCAGCTCGCCCCTACGTCGACCGCGTGATCCAAGGCGAGACCACGGCCCTGTTCCCCGAGAACACCAAGGTCGTCATGTTCGCCACGACTTCCGGCACGACCGATCACCCCAAAATGATTCCGGTCACCGAAGAATTTTACCGCCACTACAAAGCCGGCTGGCAATATT
Source organism: Rhodopirellula sp. JB055 (assembly GCF_043100905.1). Classification (NCBI taxonomy): domain Bacteria; kingdom Pseudomonadati; phylum Planctomycetota; class Planctomycetia; order Pirellulales; family Pirellulaceae; genus Rhodopirellula; species Rhodopirellula sp. JB055. Next base: position 528 of record NZ_JBICHO010000230.1, read on the forward strand.
GGGGCACGGGGGTCTACCGCGATTACCCACACCTGCTGCAAATGAAATCGCTCCAGTTCTCAAGCCACTGGAACGTCACCCAAACGCCTTCCGGTGCCCCCTGCGGGAACATCAGCGGACTGGCGGCGGAAACGCGACCTTTCTACATCGGCTCGCTGTTCGTTCTCCCCTCCTGCGTCATCCAAATCACAGAACACCTCGCCAAGCACTACACCGCGCTGCGACTCAGTCTGGCATGCGAACGAGTCGGCAAGATCGTCACCGCGAATCCGAGCACGCTGGTCGAAGTCGCCAAGTTTGCGGACTCCATGAAAGACACCCTGATTCGTGATATCCATGATGGCACACTGACAGGCGACCAACCGATTCCCGATACGATCCGAAAACGCCTGCGATCCCGTTTGCGCCCCAACCCTCGCCGCGCTAGACAACTGCAACAAATCGTCGACCGCACCGGCCACCTGTACCCCAAGGACGCCTGGCCGGACCTCACGTTGTTGGCGGTGTGGACGGGAGGCTCCGTCGGTATCTACCTGAATCAATTGCCTGAGTTCTACGGGGACGTCGCCGTCCGCGACCATGGACTCTCCGCCAGCGAAGGCCGCATGACCGTGCCACTGCAGAACGGTTCGCCCTCTGGCATGCTCGATTACAGCAGCCACCATTTCGAATTCATCCCCGAATCCGAACGCGATAGCAGCCAACCCAATGTGCTGGAAGCATCTGATCTGACCGTGGGCGAGAACTACTTCATCGTGCTGACCACGGCCAGCGGTCTGTATCGCTATGACATTCACGACCTGGTTCGGTGCGATGGTTACTGCGGCCAAACACCGATGCTGTCGTTCCTTAACAAAGGCAAAAACTTCTGCAGCTTCACGGGTGAAAAGCTCAGCGAACACCAGGTCATGCAAGCGATGCAGCAAACACTGCAAACCCTCAACCTTCCATCCTGTACATTCACGCTCGCACCAACACTGGGTGAACGCCCGCGTTATCACCTGGTCCTGGACGACGCTTCCCTGCCCAGACGCTGCAAACAAATTGGTGAAGAACTGCAACGACAATTGTCGTCGGTCAATTGCGAATACGCCGACAAGTGCGCCAGTGGCCGTATCGACCCGATTCAGGTGACTCGAGTCCCAGCAGGCACCTGGGAGAAACTGAGACTCAACAAGACCTCCAAACGAGGCAACTTCGAAGAATACAAACACCCCTGCCTCACAAACGATCCCGAGTTCCTCCCAAAACTCCGCCAACTGCCCCCGATTGGCGTCACTTAAAGAGCCGTCCCCCGCTCGTTATGATGACCTTCCAATGTTCGCGCGTGGCCCTTTCTATCTCTCATGACCGACATCCTGCTATGAAAATCAGTGTTCTTGGGGCTGGCGCAATCGGCACCATGCTCGGCGGTTTGATCCGCGACAACGATCCAAATTGCGACGTCGTGCTGCTCGGCCGCGGACCTCATATCCAAACGATTCGCGACTCTGGGCGCGTCCGACTGCAAGGGCCTTGGCCAGATCGTGACGTTCAAGTCATCGGCACCGATGATCCAGCCGACATTGCCGGTTCGGACATGGTGCTGGTGACCGTTAAATCTCAAGCCACCGCGGACGCCATCGCAGCCGCCGCACCCTACCTCGGTTCCACAATCGTCGTCTCGGTTCAAAATGGCTTCAACGACGACGCCTTGTTGCAACATGTCGACGAACAACTTTTGGTCATGGGAATCACCGCCACGAATGTGACCGTCCCCCAACCCGGCACCGCCAGCCTTCAATTCAACGGCACCATTGTTCTCGGCCCCAACGCTCAAGGCACCAATGCCGCATCCGCCACGGCGGCGACAAAGACACTCGAAAAAACGGGATTCCGCGTCTTCGAAGAAGCCAACGTGGAAGGCGTTCGGTACAACAAACTTGCCATCAACTCGCCCGGCTACGCGGCCTCGCTTTCGCAATCCAACTTCATCACCGAAGCTGTCTGCCACCGCGGTTGGCGTGGCGCCGTTGGCAAACCTCTGGCGGATGAATGCCTGCGAGTCTTCGACACCGCAGGCGTCAAACTTGCCCGGATCCCAAAACTCCCTGATATCCGAAAGCTACGTGGCTTCTTTGGAAAACTCGACTCGCCTTTGCTGGGACCGATTGTCGGAACCGGAGCTAAAGTGATCTTCAACCGACGCCCCATTCAGTTCTCGCTGTACCAAGACCTGCTCAAAGGCAAAGGCACCGAAGTCGACCACACCCTCGGCGAGATCGTTCGCTTGGCAGAGCGAAATGGCACCACGGCTCCTTACAACCAAATGGTCATCGACTTGGCCAGAGAAATTGAAAACCGTGGCGCGGGCAAGTTCTTCACTCGCGAGGAAGTCATCGATCGCTTCCGGCAAATCGAATCGCGATGAGCAATTCGCGGCGCATCTTATTGACGGAAGGATCCAGCACATCGGCTCGCCAAACGCTGCATTGCCTTGGCGGCCGGCACACGATCGACGTCATGGATTCAGCCGCTCTTAGCCAAGGTCGCTTCAGCACGTTTGTGCGGCACTGGCACCGATGCCCGCTTTCTTCCGCCGACCCAATCGCCTATCTGCGACGCCTGAAAGAACTGATCGACGAGCATCACTACGACGTTGTGGTCGCGACGCATGAACAAGCCTACCTGCTCAGCCGTGTGCGTGAACCACTTCAAAACCATGTTGGCGTGGCGCTGCCGACCTTGAATGCGATCGACCGCCTGCAAAACAAAGCCAACTTCGCACGCGTGATGGAAGAACTAGGCTTGCCGCAGCCGCACACTCGCATCATCGACGGGACATCCGCCGAGTCACTGCACGAAGGCTGCTCTGCACAATCCGAGTTCCCTTGCTTTCTGAAAACAGCTCACGGAACGGCAGGCAGAGGCGTTGTCGCCATCCATGACTCCACCGAGATGCGTGAATGGATCAAAGAGCAAACGGCAAGCAACGGGTCTCTGCCCAACCAAGAGATCGTCCTGCAATCTGCCGCCCCCGGTGAACTGTCAATCCTGCAAGCCGTCTTCGATCGCGGGCGTTTGGTCGCCTGGCATGATGCCACGTCACTGCGACGTGGCGTTGGCGGAGCCCCCATCGTTCGTGTCAGCACCCATCGCGAAAAAGTTGCCGAGGACGTTCGCAAACTAGGCGAATCACTCGACTGGCACGGAGCCTTGTTCGTCGAATACTTCTACGACGAAACCACTCAGAAACACCTGTTCATCGAGGCCAACCCGCGAATCGGCGAAACGGTCAACGCGATGCTGTCAGGAGTTAATCTGTGCGAAATCCTGGTGAACGTTTCGCTCAAGTCCGTTCCGGAAACGGCTCCAGTTGCCTCGGGCGTCGCAGGGGTTCAATCTCACCAGTTTCTCACAGCTCTGCTCGACCAGGCCATGCGGACTGGCTCACGAGCCGCCGTTTGGCGTGAATGCATGAACCGGCTTCGACATCGGAATGGCTACCGCGATTCTCAGCCCGAATTGATGCGTCTGCGGCAGGATCCACTCAGCGGCGTCCCGCCACTCGCCGTTGGGATCGAACTGCTGATTTCCCCCAAACGCGCTCATAAAATGGTCCTTTCGACCGTCGCCAACTACGGACTGAACGCGGACGCGGTCGCCAAAATTGCCGATCTGCCAACATCCGAATTGTCGTCAATCTTCGAGTGACTTGAATTGACTGCCGCACCCGCAGCAGGAACCGGTACAATTTCCGAGTGGTGCAAACCATTTTGTGCCCATTGGGTCTTTATGTTCACTCGCCACTCCCCGAAATGGATCACAACATGAATCGCTTTTTTGCCTCGACCGTCCTGACACTTGTTTTTGCCACGATCGCCTCCGCACACTGCCAAGTCCCTTGCGGGATCTATGGTGACCAACGCCGCTTCGAAGAAATGCTGGAAGACGAACATACAATCTTCAAGGCGCAAACCGAAATCAACTCGTTGGCTGGCAAAGCCGATGCCCAATCGGTCAACCAATCCGTTCGATGGGTAACGACAAAAGAAGACCACGCCACTCGCATTCAAAACACCATCGCGGCCTACTTCATGGCTCAGCGGATCAAGACCGACGACCCCGCCTACGGCAAAAAACTGATGGCCGCTCACAAGGTCATGGTCAACGCAATGAAGGCGAAACAGTCCGCGGACCCGGCGACTGCAAAAGCTCTCGAGCAGTCGATTTTCGCCTTCTATGAAGCATACGAAGGCAAGAAGCCAGACTTCGATCACGAGCATTGATCAACTCGGCTGACAACCTAATTCGCTCAGCTAAGTTCATCATAGAAGTTCAATATCAGGCCGCCTTCTGGGCGGCCTGACTCGTTTGCAAAAGACCGCTGAGAATCTTCTTTCCCTTCATCACGGTCTTGGCTTTTCGAATCAGCGTTGGGATCGCCAAGATCACCATCGGGCTGCGAATCACTTCCTTCGCCACGCGACTCATTCCGCGCCCAACAGACACCTCCTGAGTCAATGTGTTGAGCGCTGGCTCCCCAGCCCCTGCGAAGTTGTCCAGCATCCACCTGACTCCCGATGGCATCACGCCTCTCGTCTTCTGAAGCAACCACAGAATCTCCGATTCACGAGCCGCAATTTTGGTTGCCGCCGGTTGCTGCTTTGGCATCAGCACCCAATTCACGTTGACGTTCAGCTCGCCCACCGAGTGCACATGGTGGAACCAATACCGAGGCAAGAACACCATGTCGCCCTCATTCAAATCAAACTCGTAAACGCGTTTGCCTTTCAAGGAATTTTCCTCGAACAAGCAAGTCTTCGAGAATGGCATGTTGGGAAGTGGTGTTTCAGGTGCGACAATCGTCCAGCGTTTCTTGCCCTTGAGTTGCAAGTTGAAAACGTGCAATGAGTGACCGTCGTAATGCCAAGGCGTCGTGTGGCCACCTGAGTTGAACCAAACGCGAACGCAATTGTCACGCAGAAACGCGGTGTCTGGATTCATCGATTCCGTCACCACAGGCGGAGTGGTGCACACGTCATCAATCATCTCCTGCCGAACGTCATACAAAAGAAATCGTTCGGTCACTGTGGCATCCACTGAAATCTTGTCACAAAGCGCACGACAAACCTCCTCGGCACCACCGTCGGCATGCGTCACCCCACGAAAAATCACAGGCTGTTCAGGACCATAGTGGTCGCGAAAAAAAGCCTCGGCATCGTTGGCGTCCAAGGACGGAATTTCGCGATCGTTCTGAAGGGACGTGGTCATGGTGCTATCTCTTGGAGGTCAATCCGAGGAATGCCGCTTCACAAACGCTTCCACCCGTTCTCGAACGCCGGGGATCAGTCTCGCAGCATTCTCATAATACAACTTACGAAGCACGTTGGGGGGCAAGTCAACGCCATCGATCTGCCACAAACCCTGCGGCGGTGGCTCTTTCTCACTGTAAGGAAACGACTCGTCATCGGTTTCAAAAAAACGCCAGTAGTACTTCAAACGCCTTTCCGGCCAGGGACCATCGGTACCAAACAGAATTCGATCCTGGTACCGAATCACGAACTCTCTGGCTGCACGCGGTTGACGGCCCAACTCATTGATTCGTGATGCGGGCTCGATCCACAAATTCGGATACTGGTCCATCCACTGACTCACCAATGCCAAATCCTCTGGACTGTTCGCGATGTGAGCGCCGATGAACTGCGTCTTTGGATGCTTCGAGATCATCCGGTTCCGTGCTGCAAACAGCTCCCCCCGTGAGGGGTACTCTTCGCCGTGAAAACTCCAATCGGGATGCCGCGACAGTTCCTCCCACCGCTCATTGCGTTCATCGATCGGATCAAAGAATGCAGCCGGATCAGCCGTGTGAATGATGATCGGAATCTGAAGCTCGCCGCACGCTGCCCAAATCGGATCCCAACGAGGATCGTCAATCTTGAGCAGCGACCCATCCGGGTTTCGATACCCCAACCCAAAACGCTTGAACAACTTCAAACCCGAGGCGCCTAGCTCAACCGCCTCACGCAATTGCTCCGCCGTTCGCTCCGCGAACCCTTCCCTTTGGCACGCCCAAGTACCGGGCTCATCCGTTGCCCCATCGCCCCGCCAATCCACGTTGGCATACAACACAAATCGATCCTGGTGCTCTTTCCACAAGAACTCCTTTTGCTCCTGAAACTGAGACCCCAGCTTTCCATCAAGCGACACACACAAAGCGATGTGGTTGCGGTCCATGGCCCCCACGTAATCCTTGAGCGCCTCACGGTTCATTCGCAGCCGATAAAAAAAGTGCGTGTGCACGTCGACCACCGGAAAAGCAGCCCGGCTCAGCTTCGTGACCTTCGTCTTCAACTGCGATTTCGGGTTGTATCGATGCACGGACAGATCACGCCCATCCGCGCCATCCAGCGGAGCGTCCGCTGCATCTGACTCCCGCTCCCTCGAAACGACGTGCTTGGTTCTCTTGCCGGCTGAAACAACCATCGCGGTATCACGCTTTAAATTGCTCGCTCCATCAGGCCCATCGCGTCGTTGCGCCATCGCAGGGCAACACACCAGCGCGGCCGTGGAACAAGCAAACCAAACCAACAGAAAACGTCGAACAGTCATGCAGCTTAAAAACAAAGAGACAGTAGTTGTGCCGCAAATTGTAGCGTGCACGCCTCCGCGTCCATTTGAAGATTCGATGAGTATCAATGAGGCTTCCTGCTGAACGTTCAATCCAACTTCACCTGTGCCATATAAATCGCCGTGGTGAAGTCCGTCTCCACTTCGGGATCCAGCGATTCATGCTGCGAGTAGTAACTCACCCACAACAAACCGTCATGAAAAACCATCCCTGCGTAACTCGTGTCACCACCCGACGGCAACGCTAGGAATTCGTCCAAGGCCCCCGTTTCCGGGTGGATCCAACACAACGACGTCCGAACCTTTCCATCGTAAAGACGAACCGCAGCAACAAACTTTCCATTCGGCAAACGAATCATGTGTGGACCGCCGATCCGAACGCCCATGTCGTGCCATGTCCAATCAGTGTAGGGCGGTTTCGCCACACCCCACTGGCCAGTCTTCGTGCCCGCGTCGCGACGCAACAAACAGTACGCCGTGTCGTCCTTCGAAAACACGATCGATGTTTCATTCGGATAACCGTCCATCATCAGGTTATCAACCAACACATCGTACTGACGGCCATCCTCACTCTCATACAGGCGAACCGCCCGTTCTTCGGGAACTCCCGTGCGATACCCAATGCTATAAGCCTTGCCCGCAGGCGACCAGGACGTTCGCCAAAGCCAATCGCTGATCCTACCGATGGCGACAGCCTTCCCCCAAGTCACGCCATCATCGGAAAACCAATTGTAAGATTGGTGACTCCCCTCGCTTTTGTCGTGCAGGGCTCCCGCACCACTGAGCAACAACTTCCCATCAGGAGTCACCGACAACTTCGCGTCACGCAAATCAGCGATGTCACTTTCAATCAACGCCACCGATTCCCACTTCATCCCATCCTTGCTTCGCAGCACCCGCAAAGCACCGTCGTCCGAGACATGCCGTGTGCCTTCGCGAAAAACGCAGAACCAATGACCCTGAAAACGGGCCAAATCGGTGAAGGCATTGTGATGAGCCTGATCCCAGATTCGATCCACTCGAACCAACTCAGCCGCCCCCAGAGAAGCTCCCATCCAATCCCCATGGGCAACTGCGAGCACCAGCAAAATCCGAGACACCCACCAAGCCGACATTCGATTCATCATGTCCATCTCATCACCTTCGATGACCAACCTCGAGAACACACGTCAACGCCCATTCAAACCGAGCACCAATGCCTGCGAGAATAGTCCCTGCCACGCGCTCACCCAAGTGAACGCGCACAAAAAAAGCAGCCCCATCAGGGACTGCTTTCTTGTTCGTTGGTCGAAAACCGCCGTTCAGCTAGCGGAAGCGGCTTCCTCTTCAGTCTTGGCTTCTGCCTCGGGAGCCGATTCGTTTTCAGGAGCGTCTTGTTCGAATGCAGGACGCTGAGCCGAGCGAGTCACGCGGTCGTTCTTGCCAACCAATTCGAGGATCGCACGAGTACCACCGTCACCCAAACGTGGCGTGGCCAGACGCATGATGCGAGTGTATCCGCCGGGACGATCGACAAAACGCTCCGCGATGGTGTCAAACAAAATCGCAACGGCTTCGCGATCGCCAATCAATTGCAGGACGCGACGTTGAGCGTTGACGTAAGGAGCACGAGCGTCGGCCCACTTGGTCCATTCCTCGCTCTTCCGCCACTTCTTGTACTCCTCCGAACCACGTTCAGCCGAAGTTTCATACTTCTTGGCTTCTTCGAGGGCTGGCAAAGCGCGTTTTGCGAGTGTGATGCACTTCTCGACCAAAGGACGAACTTCCTTGGCCTTTTCCAAAGTCGTGATGATACGACCTGGGACCTTGGGTGCATTTTCATCCAAGCTGGCGTCTCGTTCCGTCAAGAACAAGGCGCTAGACAAGTTCCGCATCAATGCTTTGCGGTGAGCTGGTGAACGGCCGAGAACGCGGCCTTTGCGGCGGTGACGCATGACGCGAGTCCGTCAAATTGAATGGGAGTGAAATGAAAGGTGACTGAAGACGTTGGGCTGCACCGCGTTTGCAGTGCATCCCCGCTTAAAACAGGGGCTGATTCGGCACACGCATGCCGAGGTGCAAACCATACTGAGAAAGCTTTTCACGCACTTCGTTAAGAGTTGTGTCGCCAAAGTTGCGAACTTCCAACAATGAATCTTCGGTTCGCTGCACAAGGTCGCGAACGGTCATGATGTTTTCGCTTTCCAAGCAGTTATTGGCTCGCACCGACAAACGCAAATCGGCGAGAGTCATGTTCAACTTCGCCTCAAGCTGAGCTTCGGGCGAACCAGCTCCACCACGTGCGGCGGAGAAAATGCTTGGTCCCAATTCGCGATATTGCACGAATGGGTTGAGGTGCTTGCGAAGAATCTTGGCGGCTTCGGTCAACGCCATTTCTGGGTTGATGGTTCCGTCGGTCCAGATTTCGAGGATCAAACGATCGTAGTTGGTCTTTTGACCGACACGAGTCGCTTCGACTTCGTAACGCACACGAACGATGGGGCTGAAGACCGCGTCGATCGGAATGATTCCGATTTCGTGATCCACGCTGCTGTGTTCCGTGCTGGGGACGTATCCCCGTCCGGTTTCCACAACCATTTCCATCATGAAGGGAACGTCGTCGGTCAACGTGCAGATCACATGATCCTTGTTGATGACTTCGACGTCCGCATCGGTTTGAACATCGGCACCGGTGACAACACCAGCCGTATTGCGTTCCACGGTGATCACACGCGTGGAATCGGTGTTGCTGCTGACGATCAACGACTTGACGTTCAACACGATGTCAGTGACATCTTCCAAAACGCCAGGAATGGTCGTGAACTCGTGCTGAGCACCACGGATCTTAATTTGGGTGACAGCGCTGCCGACCAAACTGCTCAGCAGCACGCGACGCATGCTGTTACCGATGCTGGCACCAAAACCGCGTTCGAATGGCTCGGCAGAAAATTTGCCGTAGGTTTGGGTCAGCGAGTCACGATCGACTTCAAGCGAACTGGGCAGTTCCATTCCGCGCCAGCGGATATGCATGGTCATGTTGGGCCTTTGATGGATGCGGGATCGGGTTGATCAGAAACGAAGCGGCGTCAGCGGGATTAGACGCGGCGTTTCTTGCGAGGACGGCAACCATTGTGCGGGATGGGGGTCACTTCCTCGATCAATTTCACGTTCAAGCCAGCGGCTTGCAGTGCAGTGATTGCACTTTCGCGACCAGAACCAGGTCCTTTGACGCGAACTTCGACGTCACGCATGCCAAACTTGGTTGCCTTTTCAGCAGCCTGTTGAGCAGCACACTGACCGGCGAAAGGGGTGCTCTTGCGACTGCCCTTGAACCCGCTGGTTCCGGCACTGGCCCAGCACAACGTGTCACCTTTGGTGTCCGTGATGGTCACCGTGGTGTTGTTGAATGTCGCGTGGACGTGAGCAACACCGTTGCTCACGTTTCTGCGGATGCGTTTTTTATTGTTGGTCTTTGCCACCGAAACTTCTCAAACAGATCAATGAATGGGGAAAGGAAGGAAAATGGAATCAAGACAAACCTGCGACTATCGCAGATCCTTGACGCCCTTCTTACCAGCGACCGTCTTGCGAGGCCCTTTGCGGGTCCGAGCGTTGGTCTTGGTGCGTTGCCCACGAACAGGCAAGCTGACACGGTGCCGGATGCCGCGGTAGGATTTGATCTCCCGCATGCGGCTGATGTTTTGAGTCACTTGACGACGCAGCGGACCTTCGACGAGATAATCTCGTTCGAGAAGGGCGGCGATGCGACCCACATCTTCGTCGCTGATGTCGCTGGCAGGTGAAGCAGGGTCAATGCCCAATTTCTCACACACCTCACGAGCCCGATACAGCCCGAGGCCATACAGGTACGTCAGCGAATATTGAATCTGTTTGTCGTTGGGGATGTCGACGCCCATCAGACGGGGCATGGCGATACTCCGAGAGCAGCTGCGAAGGAGGTTAGATTTCTGTGCGTTGTCGCGCTTCAGAAGCGCTGGATGGCGATGGAACGCGGGTGCGTCTTCGCCAGCGGATCGCGGACTATAGCAGTCGGCCCCCTTTTTGCTCAAGTGGAAGCGACAAAAGCACTCCGGAATTTTTTTCGGGGAAGTCGTCATCTTTTAACATCCCCACTTCAATGTTGTCCCAAAACATCCAGCAGAGCCCTGAAACAACGTTGAATTGGATGCATCGGCGAGTGTCGCGGTCACACTGAAATCTCATCCGACTTTTCTTGAGAACGCTGCTATTTTTATGTCCTCAAGGCGGACAATTGGGTCGCCGCCAGACGATTTCATCGCTATGGAACGTCAACGGAGGGCTGCGGATTCGGCCTTTTCACAGGTTGCACACGCCGACGCATCCGCAACCAATCCGTCGGGTAGTCATCTTTCTCGGTGACCGGAAACGAGCTCTGAGACACCAACTCGAATTCATCCAACGGCAAATCGATTCGCGTGTCCCCGGATACCTTGGCCCAAACACGGGTCCACCACAAATCAGTGCATAACGGGAACCACTGCCGGTATATCTGTCCTCCACCGACCACGAAAATCCTCCGCTCTTCCGCCAATGCAATCGCTTCCTGTTCTCCAGATGCGGTTTGCGCTCCCGGGAACTGCCAGTCTGCCTGCCGCGTGAGCACAATCGTTTGGCGGCCAGGCAGAACGCGACCGATCGACACAAACGTTTTGCGGCCCATGATCAAAGCGCCGCCCATGGTCGTCTTCTTGAACCGACGCAAATCCGAAGATAAACGCCAGGGCATGTCCTGGTCGTCGCCGATCACACCATCCGGCGTCGCCGCGACAACCGCCGTGATGCTGCGTCCGGCACCATTCCCCGCAAAGGGCAGATCACACCGGGGCTGCGAGCTCGCATCCACAGGGGCAGCGGTGCCAGTCGATCCGGGCTCAGTGGACTGGTTCGTAGCAGGGGTGCCGGCGTTCCCGGCCACAGGCGAACTGGGATCGGGGCGAGAGCTGAATTCAGGCATTCCGACTTCCTAAACGGCCACCGGCGCCTTGATGTGGGGATGCGGGTCGTACCCCTGCAGTTCAAAATCATCAAACTGGAACTCGGTGATGGTCGACACTTCGCGTTTGATATGAAAGGTCGGCAAAGCCCGCGGTGTTCGAATGAGCTGCTCTCGAGCCTGCTCAAAATGGTTGCTGTAAAGGTGCACGTCCCCCAGCGTGTGAACGAATTCGCCCGGCTTCAATCCCGTGACCTGAGCCATCATGGAGGTCAACATCGCGTAGCTGGCAATGTTGAACGGCACACCCAAGAACAAATCGGCACTCCGTTGGTAAAGCTGACACGACAGCCGTCCACCAGAAACATAAAACTGAAACAACAGGTGACAGGGCGGCAACGCCATCTTCGGCACGTCCGCCACGTTCCAAGCGGAAACGACCAATCGCCGAGACCGCGGGTTGGTGCGGATCTCATTCTCGACCCAAGTGATCTGGTCGACCGTTTGCCCGTCCGCTCCCTCCCAGCTTCGCCATTGGTGCCCGTACACGGGTCCAAGATCACCGGACTCGTCTGCCCATTCGTCCCAGATCGAGACTTTGTTTTCCTTCAAATAACCAATGTTGGTGTCGCCACGCAAAAACCACAACAGCTCGTGCAGTATCGAACGGATGTGTAGTTTTTTGGTCGTCAGCAGAGGAAACCCGTCTGCCAAATCAAACCGCATTTGGCGTCCGAATAAACTCCGGGTGCCAACGCCGGTGCGGTCATCTCGATCGACCCCATTGTGCAGGACTTCGTCGAGGAGTTGCAAATAGCCTTGCATGAGCGTCTCGTGCGATCTGAAATTGCCAGCGAAACTCTTTCGCCGAATCCCGATAGGATAACAGCGCAAGCGGTTGGAGAGCATCCGTCTTTGCCCCCAACTGTTGGCTCCAGCCTCCTCTGGCTTGCTCTGTTGGCTAAATCGCAACCGACTCGGTATGCAATACCAAACTGACCTGGCTCACACCGGCATCGTCCAATCCAGCGTCCAGTGTCGATCACTCGTCATTTGAATGGCCTCCTCCGGAATCCCGACGCGGCCCACCATCTCGCGAGCCTCCTGCAACGTCAGCCCCGCCCACAAAGATTGCCGCAGCAATTGAGACGGCGCGTATTCCGGTGGAACGTCGACCTCTGTCTCCGTCCCCCCGTGCAACTTCACCAATCGCTCGTTTTCCGCTTCGCTGTGGGGTCGAAATAAAGCGCTAATGAACACACGCCCGCCCGGCATCAGCGCTCGAACGGCGGCCTGAATCGCAGTGATCGGATCAGGCAAATGATGCAAGACGGTGTTACTGAGAATCGTCTGCGCCAAATCCTCTTGCAGGCATTCGGGATCTGTCAAATCAATTTGTTGCAGGTGAACGAGATCCTGCATGCCCTCCAGTTCAATCTCAAACTGTGCCGCCTCCAGCATCTCCACGCTGAAATCGACCGCCATGACCTCCAACCGGTCCTCAGCGAAATTTTGCTCAGATAATCCGCCAGCGTCCTCGGCCTCGCGATAACGCTGACTCAATATCAACGGGATCTCCGCTGGCCCGCAGCCCAGATCAATGACCCGCGGCCCGACCTTCCCCCCAAGCAGAAGGTCATCGACGAAGGTCGTATTCACCTGCCGGTGATCCATCGCTTGGTAAGCGACGACATCCAGGGCGGGATCCTCCGGAACAGGCTCAAGTACACGTGAGGACATGCGTTCAGGACACTTTCGCGAGAAAACAACTTGAAAAACCAAAAAGACAACTGGGTAAAAATCAACGCCCAAACCAACCCAATGGTGGTTTCCACCCAGACATTAGGCAATTTTAGCTAAATTCCACCCTACATTTTTCGGTCGGGCAACTACAACTTGATCAAGATGCCTGACCAAAGCAACGGAATGCACACACTGAACGGAATCGGAGGTTGATGCTGGTTGTAGGCATTTTGACTACTGGGCCAATTGTAACCATTGCCCGTTGCCCCTGATGTGCCTGGAGCTGCCCGTGAGCCGATCCCAACCAGACCTGAACTCGACCAGTTCAGCAAGTCGCTTGAACAAACGTTCGCCCCATTTCTCCGCCGGGTCGTGGTCCCCCTCGCCCCCCTCCGAATCCTGGGCCATGGTGACTCCAGGCGAGGTCCTGCAGTCCTTCCGTCGGCGGTTGCCCTCAATCATCTTCACCACTCTCTTGGTGACCGTCGCCGTGTTGGCGGTTTTGATTGTTTGGCCCAATCAGTACCGCAGCGAAGGATTGATGTACGTTCGCTTGGGACGTGGCGCTCTGGCCGTGGACCCAACCACCAAAACCAATCAATCGGTGTCGATGCAGGAAAGCCGCACAGCGGAAGTCGTCAGCATCGGTGAAATGATCGGCAGCCGCGAAATCGCCGAACGCGCGGTCGAACGCATCGGGATCGAAAAAATCAATGAACCTCGCACCTGGATCGACCGCGGCCTGGACGACTTCCAAGCGTTCTTGAAATCAGACCACTCACTCGTTTCTTGGCTGCCTCAGTCCGAAGGCAAAACCGTCGGCGAACTGAGCCCCGAGCAATACCAAACACAACTGGATCGGGAACAAGCGATCAAGAAGGTCTCCAAGGCCATCAACGTTCAAATCGCAAAAAACGGCTACACGGTCGCAGTGAACGGGAAGGGTGATGACCCACTGCTGGTCCAATCCATCGTGCAAGCCGTGATGGACGAATACGGTCGTTATCACGTGGAAGCTCACAGTGTCGATGGCTCGGAATCATTCTTTGAAAAACGCGTCAAGGAAAGTCGCGAAGAGGCACTCGCGACGCGACGTGCACTGCAAGAAACTCGAAACGAAATGGGATGGCTCAGTGCCGCCTCCGCAGAAGAAACCCTGCGTGAACGAATCATCGATCTCGAGATGAAACTGAACACCGCTGACAGCGAACTCGCCGAAGCGATCAGCCAAGCCGAAGAACTCCGTCGCCAATTGGACGGGACCAAAGAGTGGGTCCCGGTCGAAGTCACCCTCGGCATCGCCAACGCCGCCGGCGACCAAATGCGCAGCCAACTCTATGACGTGCAGATTCAAGACGGTGAGGAGCTGGCCCGAGTCAGTCCCAACCACCCTCGCTACAAATTGCTGCAAGAAAAGATGCAGCAGAGCGCTCAACTCGCAAACGCTGAGCGAGAAGATCGTGAAGAACGACGCGAAGCGATCAACCCGGTCTACCAAGAACTCGAAACCCAGTTCCAAACCATTCGCGCCAAAGCGGTCGGACTGAAGAGCCGGAGAGATGCGGTCAGCGAACGCCTGGCCGCCACTCAACTGGATCTGCAACGCTTGAACGAAGACTCGACTCGCTTGGCTGAACTGACATGGGAAGCGGAGTTGGCAGAGGATATCTATCGCCAACACGCAAGATCCCTCGAAGAAGCGAGCGTCAACTCTGATCTGGACGACTTGCAAATGTCCGATGTCAGCGTGATCCAAGACGCAACGCTGAATCTCAAGAAATCCGGCCCGATGCGTGGCTTGCTGTCGATCGTCGGTCTCTTGCTCGGTCTGAGCCTGGGATTGCTCCAAGCGATCCTGCGAGATTCTCCCGTCTCTTCCGCCGGCGGTTCTCGCTCAGAGTTTCCGCGTAACAAAGCGGCCAAAGTTCGGCGAAGCCCCAAACCTGACGACATTGCGCATTCTGCCAGCGACTCAGACCTGGGCGACACGAAGCACGAACCGGAGCCGACGGAAATCAATGAGCCGGTCACAGCCGGCGTGCCCAATGGCGACACCATCGCCATGAACGAAACAACGGAAACGTTCAACGCTCCCATGCCTCGCTAATCCCGATCGATTGTGTTGCGGTTCGAACCGAAATTCGCCGCGAACCAAACGGATGACGCCAGAGAAGCTTGAACGGGCGAAGACTCGCACCTAGGAAAAAACAACTTTTTTTAATTTTTGAAGAAAGAACGACGCGAACGCTTGTTGCGATGGAAGGATGAAGCTTCCCTCGGTCGCCGGCGTGTTTTGCTGCTGTCGTCTCGCCAGTTCGATCGCGAACTGAATCGCGAACGCCTGAGAGCCACTCGGCGATCCATCCCCTTTTGCTTGCTGACGGTGGAATTGCTGACCAAAGCTGGTTCGACGCGTCGCAACACGAATAAGCAAAACCGCCAACTCGTCGACCTCCTGCTGCGCAACCTCCGCGTGACAGATGAAAAGGGAATCCTGTCAACTTTTCGGTACGGCGTCCTGCTCGTGGACACACCTGAAATGGGTGGTCGCGCAGTCCTGGACCGAGTCTCACGCTTGACCTCTGCCGCTGGCCTGGAAGTGCGACTGCATCTTCAAGTCCATGACCCCAACGGCTTCAGCGAAGACAACGATTCCAACGGCAGTGGACAGGGCGATCGTCGCGCTGGCAGTCGTCGCAAAGACGATCCCGCCGATGCCGAACAGGATTGGGTCCGTTTGGCGGAATCCACGCCGGATCCCGCTGCGACAATTGCCCCCAAAACGCTCTCGCATAGCGGCGTGCAATCCTCGATTGATGACCTCTCTCTCGCAGGCACGGCCCCACAACCTAGTCGTGCTGGACTCTGCCTCAAACGCGCAATCGATATCGCTGGTGCCGGCATTGGATTGACTCTGGCGGGGCCCGCAATTCTCGCTGCTGCCGCGGTAATCAAATGGACGGATGGCGGGCCTGCGTTTTTTCGGCAAACTCGAGAAGGCCAGAACGGTCGCCCGTTCACCATCTTGAAACTCCGGACGATGATCGTCGATGCAGAGAAATTTCAGGCTGAATTGCGTGCCGAAAGCCATCGCGATGGGCCTGCATTCAAGATCTCTCGCGACCCGCGTGTGACCAGAATTGGCCATTTTTTGCGAGCGACATGTTTGGACGAATTGCCTCAACTGATTAATGTGTTGAAAGGCGACATGTCTCTGGTGGGGCCACGACCACTCCCCTGGCACGAGAGTCGAGCCTGCGAACGTTGGCACCGTCGACGCCTGGATGTTCGCCCCGGACTGACTTGCACATGGCAAGTCAACAAGGGAAAAGCCGTGACGTTCGATGATTGGATGCGGATGGATCTTCGTTACATCGACCCATTGGGTTTGTTTCAAGATCTCCGACTCATCGCTCAAACTGTCGTTGTGCCCGTGACGGGGCGTGGCGGCGAATAGACTCTCAATATGTCTGCCGTTTTGCCCGCGAATCCTGAATCCGACGACTCATCACACACTTACTCGCCGATCGGGTCCTCCGGGAACGATTCGCAGGCAAGGAGATGCTCTGCAGAGACCGAGACGCTTGGCCAAAGCGTCGACCAACCCCAGGCTCAAACTCTGGGCCGGCCTCTCTCGGCCAACTCGGTCCTGGACACCAAAGCCGTCTTTCTCACGCACTACATCCCGCTGTATCAAGTCCGAGTGCTGCAAGAGATCACCAAGCGAATTCGCGATTTTCAAATCTTGCTTAGCACGCCGATCGAGCCCAACCGCAACTTTGAACTGGATTGGTCAGGACTGAACGTCGAGGTCCAAAAAACGATCACACTGCGACGGCGATGGCGGCACGCCCAAGCCGGATTCGACGACCCTCTCTTTGTGCACGTTCCCTACGACACTCTGAAGCAACTCAAACGCATTCAACCCGATGTGGTCATCTCACACGAATTGGGCGCCCGATCATTGGCTGCCGCTCGCTATTGCCGACGTTCCGGAGCCCGGTTGGTCCTCGCGACTTTCATGAGCGAACACACGGAACAAGGACGCGGACGCCTTCGCACCTGGGCGCGTCGCCGTCTGATTCGCTCGGCCGACGCAATCACCTACAACGGCCCCTCCTGTCGCGAAGTTTTGCTGGGCTTGGGTGCCAAAGACGAGCAGTTGTTTCACTTGCCCTACGCGGCCGACGATCGGAACCATTCCTCGAGTGCGGAACGGCCATCCGAATCCCAAACGCGGCGGCGTCTGCTTTGCATCGGTCAGCTTTCACAGCGAAAGGGAGTCCTGCCTTTGATTCGCCAAGCCAGTGATTTCTGCACAGCCAATCAAGAGTCCCTTGAGATCACTTTTGTCGGCGATGGACCCTGCCGCGCTGAACTCGATACGCTGGCAGCGGGTGGTCACACCAACGACAACGCGGCCATTGATCCTGGCCTGACGATTCATGTGCTGGGCAACCGCCCTGCTGCAGAGCTTCCTGAATTGATGCGTGATCACGGGGCGATCATCGCGCCGACCCTGGCCGATGAATGGTTGCTGGTCACCAACGAAGGCATGCACGCGGGATTGCCGATCATCGGCAGCATCTATGCACAATCCGTCACGACCCTGGTTCGAAATGGACGCAATGGATGGCAGTACGATCCGCTGGCCACCGGTGCGTCGGATTCAACGCTGGATCTTTCCGGGGCACTGGATCGTTACCTCAGCAGTGACGATGCCACGATTGCTGCGATGCGTATCAACGCTCAAAAAGACATCCAAGATTACACCCCGGAACGATCCGCGATGGGCGCCATCCGCGCGATCGAGTCCGCATTGAAAATTCAGCCCCCACGATCCTCGGGGTATGCCGCACGATGACGCAAGCGTTGATCGGCAGCCTGTCGATGGATCTGGACAATAAATGGGCCTACCTCCGCGCCGCCGGACGAGAGGACTGGGAATCCGCGTCGAGTTACCTTCCCCTGGCAACGCAACGAATCGTTGATTTGCTCGGTGAACTGAAACTGCCGCTGACTGTTTTCTTGGTCGGGAGAGACCTTCAGAACTCATCGGACGTCGAGGCGATCCGAACGTTCGACCAACTCCCTCGCTGGGAAGCCGCCAATCATTCGCTCAATCATTTGCCGTGGATGCATACGATGAGCGAATCCGAAATTGAATCGGAAATCATGACGACGCACGATCGAATCGTCTCGACCATCGGGTCACGCCCGTTCGGTTTTCGCGGCCCAGGTTTCAGTTGCCCGACGGAAGTTTTGCGAGTCCTGATTCGCAACCAATACACCTACGATGCCTCCATCTTCCCAACATCAGTGGCCCCGATCGCACGTGCCGTTTTCCTGGCTCGCACAGATCTAAAAGGAGAACAGCGGGAAAAGGCAAAGAAGCTATACGGCGGATTCGATTCGATGCGAAATCCGAATCGCCCCTTTGTGCGGCGGGAAGAGGTAGACGGTGAGCTTCGTCCGCTGCAAGAAATCCCAGTCACCACGCTGCCGTTCCTGCGCGCCCCCATTCACTTCAGCTATGTCACTTTCCTGGCCAGTTTCAGCGTGATGGCGGCGAAGACGTATTTCACATCGGCACTCCGACTTTGCCGGATGACCGGCACCTCGCCTTCGCTGCTGCTTCACCCGCCCGACTTCCTCGGGTGCGAGGATGACTCCGACATGGCATATTTCCCCGGCATGAAAATGAAACGCGAAACGAAGCTTTCGTTCATGCGTTGGGCGCTCGCCAAATTTGCCCGTGACTTTGACGTGCGAACCATGTTGGACCAATCGCAAACACTCGCTATACCGCACGCTCCCGTGCCACAACCTGCAACCACTTGATCAAAACCATGTTGGACTACGGACAACACAACGTGTTGGGCATTGGCGTCAACGCGATCGACTATGAATCCGCTGTGGATCGCATCATCACCGCTGCAAAGAACCATTCCCCCATGGCGGTCACCGCCTTGGCGGTCCATGGCGTGATGACTGGCGTGCTGGACCGAGAGCATCACTACCGGCTCAACCAGTTCGATTTGGTTTGTCCAGACGGGCAACCGGTTCGTTGGGCCTTGAACCGTTTGCATCGCAAATCGTTCGACGGCCCTCCGTTGTCAGACCGCGTCTACGGTCCCGAACTGACGCTTCGCCTGTGTGCCCAAGCCGCCAAAGACGATGTGCCAATCTTCTTGTTTGGTGCCACGGAAGACATGCTTCAGCAATTCGCCGATCGCTTGTGCGAACGCTTTGAGGGGCTCCGCATCGTCGGCAAACGAGCCTCTGCGTTCCGGCAATTGACGCCGGATGAAAGAGACGAATTGGCGGAAGAAATCCGAGCGAGCGGTGCCCAGATGTGCTTCGTAGGCCTAGGCTGCCCCCGCCAAGAAATCTTCGCCTACGAAATGAAAGAACATCTTTCGATGCCCCTCATCGCAGTCGGTGCCGCCTTTGCCTTTCACGCAGGAATGCTGGAACAGGCGCCACCTTGGATGCAGAAGAACGGGCTGGAATGGTTCTTCCGCTTGACGCGAGAGCCGGGCCGCCTGTGGAGACGTTACCTGTACTTGAATCCGGCCTACGTCTCGTTGCTCACACTTCAAAAACTGGGGATCTATCGTCGAAAATGCGACAGCGGACAATCGCCCAGCAACGAACTGAGGTTTGGCTGATCGGTCAAACCTTTGCCAGACTTGGCCTCGCACCCTTGACGTCTGGGGTTCGCCCCAAATAGGGCCGTCGTGGGAGTTGGGGGCGTCCCTCGCTCACGCGTTTTGAAGTTGCACTTTGCGTGAGGCATTGGTTTTTTCATAACCCGAAGCGTCAGCGAGGCGAAGTCAACATCATCTTTCCCTCGCTGACGCGTTTTGACGTTGCGTTTTGTGTGTGGCATTGTTTTTTCATAACCCGAAGCGTCAGCGAGGCGAAGTCAACATC
>NZ_JBICHO010000231.1:0-19565 GCF_043100905.1 Rhodopirellula sp. JB055
AGTAGATGGAATCAGGAATGTTGGCCAGCAGCGTTGTCAGCAGAGATTGTTCGAACTGAGCCGCCTTTTCTTTTTCGACCTTCGCCGTCACATCCCAGAACAGGACCTGGACGCCGAGCAGGTTTCCGTGGTGATCGTGGACGGCTGTTTTGACGCGTTCAATCCAACCGATGGAGTCATCGGCCAATTTCGCGGACTCGACGCTGTGCAGCGATTCGCCCGTTTGCATCACCTTCTGGTCGTCTTCACGATACTTTCGAGCGATTTCGGGCGGGAACAAGTCTTCGTCGTGTTTGCCCGCGAGTTCTTGCCAGGTGACGCCCCGCCATTTCAGGTAGGAATCATTGGCAAAAACGCGTCTTCCGTCGGCCGATTTGATCAGCAGGTTCAGCGGCAATGCGTTGGCGAGCGCGCGGTAGGTCGAAGACGTTTGAAATTCAGAGACGCTACTCATCAGTTCACTCTGTACCGCATCGTTTGACGAGTGTGATTTGGTTGCCCGCGTCGTTGAACCACATTTGGTCGACGAAACTGGCGATCAACAGCAGCCCCTGTTTGTCGCCTTGTCCCACCCCATCGGCGCTGGCCGCAAGCGAACTGGAGTCGAGTTCACCGGCCTGTGGCACGTCGGAGGTGTCGAAGCCGGGGCCTTGGTCCGCGATGACGATCCGAATGGCGTGCTCGGACGCGGTGGCTTCCACGTGCGTCAGCCGGCTTTTGTAGGGCTCTTGCGACAAACGTGATTTCATCGCGTCGTTGAGGATGCCTTCGCGAGCAAGTTGGCCATGGGTTGGTTGTTTGTCGCGAGGGATTTCCAAGTTGCCGTGCAACATGGCGTTGGTCAGGGCGTGCTCCACCGCGACGCCCAAGCGGACCATTTCGATGCTGGGTAGCAATTCCATTCCAGCGCTGACTTGCATCAGCAAACCCACCAACGGCGAGATCAGTTCGGGATCGGATGGAAGGTCGAAGACAAACACGTTTTTCTTCAGCGTCGAAATCAACTTCGCATAAGAAGCGTCGCTGCGAATGACCCCCAGCACATCGACGATGGTGTCGTTGAGCAGATCGGACATGCGAGTCTTGGGCACGTAACCGGCGGCACCACGACGCAGGGCTTCGGCGGCGAGTTCTTCACTGCCGTGACTGGTGACCAAGATGCTGGGGATGTGCGAGAAATCGGCTCGCATGCATTCGACGAGCTGAAGTCCATTGATTTCAGGCATCTCCAGGTCGGTGATGACGAGATCCGGAGCTTGCTCCTTGAGATGCGAAAGGCCCAGTTGGCCGTTGGCGACGTGGACGACTTCGTGGTTGGCTGCCTGAAGCAGCATCGTCATTTCGACCGCCTGGGTCGCACTGTCCTCGACGAGTAAGATCTTGGCCATCACATCTACCTCTTTTGTATTGAGCAAGCAGGACAGGCGTGGTTCCGGCGAAGGAACCACCCCTCATCTTAGGGCCAATGACAGAGAGAATGTGCCATCCCCTTCAAAATTGTCGCTGGAGCGAGCTGAATGACCCTCTATTTTTCTGCCGGATCGGAAACCACTTCGTTGACAACGGATGACCTCCGCGATGCTTTGAAGCAGACGTTTGACGCGATCAAGCGGCCCGAACGCGTGTTGTTGTTGCCTCCCGATGCGACGCGATTGTTCAGCCGAGCGGGCGAATTGACGGTGCTTTGCCACGAATTATTGGGCGATCGGGTGAAGGACATCATGCCCGCCCTGGGCACTCACACGCCGATGAAACCCCATCAACTGGACCACATGTTCCCCGGCGTGCCTCATGATTTGTTCCGCCCACATCGTTGGCGAGAAGACGTCGTGGAACTCGGCCAAGTCCCAGCGGAATACGTCAGCGAAGTCACCGGCGGTGTGTATACCCAAAGCTGGCCTGCACAGGTCAACAAGATGCTGCGAGACGGGGGGCACGATTTGATTTTCTCGTTGGGCCAAGTCGTGCCTCACGAAGTCATCGGGATGGCGAACTACAACAAGAACGTGTTTGTGGGCACCGGGGGCGTCTCGGGTATCAACGAGAGTCACTACCTCAGTGCGATGGTTGGCATCGATCAGACACTAGGAATCGCGGACACACCCCTGCGAAAGATTCTGAACTACGCCTCCGATCATTTCTGTGATGACATGCCCTTGCTGTACGCATTGACGGTGATCCAGCAAATGAAGGATGGCACCAAGCACACCCGCGGTTTGTTCATTGGTGATGATCACGAGACGTTTTTCCGGGCTGCTGAACTGGCTCGCAAGGTCAACATCACTCATCTGCCAAAGGCACCCAAGCATGTGGTCGCTTACTTGGACCCCGACGAATTCAAAAGCACTTGGTTGGGCAACAAAGCGATCTATCGAACTCGAAAAGCCATCGCGACGGGCGGGCGGTTGACCGTCATCGGCCCCGCCGTGGAAGAGTTTGGCGAAGACCCACGCATCGACCAATTGATTCGCAAGTATGGCTATCGCACCAAAGCCGAGGTGATGCAGTTGGTGGCTGAGAATGAAGACTTGGCTGGCGATCCGTCCGCGGCAGCTCACTTGGTTCACGGTTCACCGGAGAACCGATTTGAAGTTGTTTACGCGGCTGGAAAACTGAGCGACGAAGAGATCGCTTCGGTTGGATTCACGCCGGGGGATCTGGATGCGTTGATGAAACGATATGACGTTCACACGTTGCAGGATGGTTTCCACACGGATGAGGATGGATCCGAGTATTACTTCGTGCAAAATCCCGCCTTGGGGTTGTGGGAAGCTCCGCTGAACTGACGCTCTCTTTGTACAGAAAAGAGGACGAGCGGCCCCCGCCGTGCTTCCACCATCGAACCGGCTGCTCATGCTCGCAACTCGTGCCCAACCTTCGATGACGAGCACCGCTTCGCTGAGGAGATCGTGCCGTTTTGAAGGTCTCTCGGGGCTTCCGCCCAATGGCACTTACTTTAATTCACCCTCCCCCCTGGGAGGGTCGAGCGAAGCGAGGGGAGGGCTACACACCGGGTCTTAGGTTCGCCCTCCCCGGCCCGAAGCGGGCCGACCCTCCCAGAGGGAGGGTGAAGTAAGTGCCATTCGGTTTCCGCCCCGAGCTAAGCATGACGGCCCCATCCGAGGCAAAACCGAGACGACACACTGACACTGAATGGAGCCAGTGTCGCCACGTGATCACTGGTTCGAGTTTTCGCGTGCTCGCGCGGCGACTTGTTGTCCGCGGCGTGCCACGTCCAGGATGGTCTTTGAGAATTCGTCTCGCGTTGGTTGGTTGACCTGCGGCAATCGAGCTGCGATGTCCAGCATCGCCGATGGATTGCGTTCACTGGCTTCGCTGACTTGAGCGATGAACTGCGCGGTCTGTTCAAAGTTGCTGTCGGCGGAGCGTCCGATGATCGGGCTCATCGTTCGAGCGATCAAATCGATGCCGAGACTGTCCAGTTGCACGAAGCAATCCAGCGTCCCTGAGACTCGCGTGCGTCCGTCTTCGCCAACCTTGTAAGTGGACTCCAGCACGAACACGCCCTTGCCGCGAATTTCGGTTGGCGTCATTTTTCCGTCGTACGATCCGTCGACGACGAAGATGTGTTTGTTGGCATCGCCGTAGACCAAGTCGACTCGGCAGAGTGTGCCCACGCCATCGCTGGCATCGAGTTGATACGGGCCAGTCCGGGTCGATTGAACTTGGGTGATTCCCATCAGATCCCACAACCCTACCAAGACATCCGGGTTGCGAGTCAAGAACAGGAACATATCTCGGTCGCAAGGAATGATTTGCGATGGCAAGCGACGAAACAGAGTGGGCTTTTCCGCGATCCCCAGAATCCGTTGTTTGGCTTCGTCCGTCAGCCGATCCATCGGCAACGCGTCAAGGATTTCTTGGCGATGTGCCGTCGATCCCACTCGTGGTGAACCGGAGTTTGGCAGCAATGAGAATCGACGCGGCGAAGCGGGCTGAGGCGATTGGGCGGATACGGCCGAGCAGACCAAGGTCAGCAGCACTGCAGCAACGATGTGCCTGCACGCAAGCCGACCAATCATGGGGCTGGCCGAGGTGCTTCGGCCGTCCATTTTTCGCGGCGAATGGGTTCGCAGGCGGGGGCCGACGAGAGACCGACCGGAGGCGTTGGCCGCCAGGCTGTCTCGTACCAGGGTGTCTCGCGATGATGTGACCGTTTGGTCATGGCGCATTGCAATCCCGGTGCCAGTTCTCACTCGCACCACCCCCGCTGGTATCGGCTGCGATCGAGAAATGCTCGCTGGCGTTTCCCGTCGCGATAAGGATCGCTCCTGTGAGCGATCGTCCAAAACGACCCCCGGTCGACGTGTGTCAGTTCCACCAAAACTCACGGCGGACCGGTGCTGTTGACGAACCGCAAGCGATTCGTCACCGCTCTCATTGTTTCGGTTGTGACGGTGGCACGACGTGAGAAAAAGAATGCGCGAGGTCGCGTTCTCGATGGGGGGATCGCGGAGTGACCGCGAAAAACAGGGGCTTTTGTCGGTCCCCTTCGCGAAATTGGGTTGCTCGCCGATACTTGTTCACTGAAATCGACCCCACTCAACACCCCCTCGGAGTTTCCCGGCAGATGGCCAAGAAAACCATTGACCAAATCGACGTTCAAGACAAAACCGTCCTCATGCGAGTCGACTTCAATGTGCCTCTCGATGATTCGCTCGCAATCACCGATGACCGCCGCATTCGAATGGCATTGCCCAGCATCAAAAGTGTCATCGATCGCGGTGGGAAGCTGATTTTGATGAGCCACTTGGGACGACCCACCGGAGGCGAAGGCGACGAGAAATACTCGCTCGCGCCGACCGCGAAACGCTTGGGTGAGTTGCTCGGCAGCACCGTTCACTTCGCGACCGACACCGTTGGGGAGGACGCCACCAGCAAAGCCAAATCGCTGGGCGCTGGAGAAGTCTTGGTGCTGGAAAACTTGCGTTTCAATCCAGGCGAGAAGAAGGGCGACGCGGAGTTCGCTGGCAAGTTGGCTGCCATGGCAGACGCTTACTGCAACGACGCCTTTGGAACTTGCCACCGCAAAGACGCGTCGATGGTCGCCGTCCCCGAAGCGATGGCCGGCAAGCCCCGCGTGGTCGGGCACTTGGTCGCCAAAGAGATCCAGTATCTCACCGATGCGATCAGCAGCCCCGAGCGACCCTTCGTCGCGATTCTGGGCGGAGCAAAGGTCAGCGACAAAATCAACGTCATCAACAACCTGCGGGGTATATGCGATGCGGTTTTGATCGGTGGAGCGATGGCTTACACATTCTCATTGGCCAGTGGCGGCAAAGTCGGCAAGTCGTTGGTCGAAAAGGACAAGGTTGACTTGGCGAAAGAGCTGATGGCCAAGGGCGGCGACAAACTGCATCTTCCTGTCGACACGCACTGCGGTGACGACTTTGGAAACATCGCTGGTTGCAACAAGAAGGTTGTTCCCGCCGGTGAGATTCCTGATGACATGGAAGGTTTGGACATCGGACCTGAAACCGCGAAGAAGTACGCCGATGTGATCCAGTCGGCCAAGACGATTGTTTGGAACGGGCCGATGGGCGTGTTCGAAAAGCCACCGATGGACGCTGGCACCAAAGCGGTCGCTCAAGCGATTGCGGACGGCGACGCGATCAGCATCATTGGGGGTGGCGACAGTGCCGCTGCCGTTGATCAGCTCGGATTTGCCGACGACGTCAGCCACGTCAGCACCGGTGGTGGTGCCAGCTTGGCGATGTTGGAAGGCCAAGCCTTCGCAGCCGTCGATCTGCTCGACGAAGCCTGAGCCGCACAGGGCTCTTAGGGCCGAGAGCTGAGTCTTAGCGGTCGAGTGGGGTTGAGGAAAGTCGCAGAACGGCGAGTGACATTCGATCTTGGCCCAATTTCAAAATGGACGGCAAAATTGCATTAAACTGGGGAGAACATACGTGTTCTTCCCACCCGTGCATTCTCCAACAGGAGCCCGCCCATTATGCCGAAAACCACTCGATCGAACGTCGATTCAACCTCCGCCACCGACATGGTTGCTGACAGCAACGCGCCGACCCGTCGCCGTTTCATCGGCACGGGGGCGGCTTTGTCAGCCGGGGTCGCCGCCACCGCAGCGACTCGCCCAATTCGCGGGGCTGAGCCCGCTGAATCGGTCAGCAAATCACCCAACTCCCACATTCGATTGGCGTTGGTTGGGGCTGGCGGCCGGGGAACGGGAGCGATCAACGATTCGCTCACCATCAACGAGAATGTCTCGCTCGCCGCAATCGCGGATGTCGAAGGCGACAAGCTCGGCAAAATCTGCGAGTCGCTCACGAAACGCCATGGGGACAAGGTCGCCGTGGAACCATCCAAGATGTATGGCGGCATCGACGCGTACAAACGGGTCCTTGATGATCCTCAAATCGATGTCGTGTTGTTTGCAACTCCACCGGGATTTCGACCTCGGTATGTCTTGGATGCGGTCGAAGCAGGAAAGCATGTCTTCGCTGAGAAACCAACCTGCGTCGATCCCGTTGGCTACCGCGTGTGTGTCGAAGCGAATGACAAAGCCATCGCGAACAAAACTTCGATTGTGACCGGCACCCAGTACCGCCGGCAAACGAACTATGTCGAAGCGATCAAGCGACTGCACGATGGTGCGATTGGAGACATCATCTCCGCCACCTCTCGTTATTGCAGCAACGGGATTTGGAACAAGACTCGCAAGGAAGGCATGAGCGACACCGAGTACCAGATCTACAACTGGATGCACCTCATGTGGTTGTCAGGTGACGAGATTGCTGAGCAAGCGGTGCACAACATCGACGCGATCAACTGGATCATGGGCGGACCGCCTGAGTCGGCCTATGGCAGCGGCGGTCGGTTCACTCGCCCCGAAGGCAGTGAGATGTGGGACAGCATGAGCATCGACTACCTGTATCCCGGTAACCGGACCGTTTCGTTCAAGTGCCGCCAAATTCCAGGCTCGCAGACCGATAATTCCAACGTGATTTATGGTTCCAAAGGTATTTGCACGATCTATGGTATCAATCGTGGGGCCATGATCCACGATCGCGATGGCAAAGAATTGTGGTCGATGAAAGGTGATTTGGGCGCAGCCTACAAGCAAGAGCACAAGGACCTCGTCGACAGTGTTCGTTCAGGCCAACCGATCGTTGAATTCAAAGAGACTTCAGAGAGTTCGCTGACCGCGGTGCTCGGACGCATGGCGGCCTACACTGGCAAGTTGGTGACGTGGGATTTTGTGGTGAACGAATCGACATTGGATTTGTTTCCAGAAAACCTGGACATGAAAGCGTCCCTGCCCGAACCCGCTTTCGCGATCCCCGGCAAGACCAAGTTGGTCTGATCTCAAGTGTCACAGGCTTCCGGTCTGTGATTGATTTCATACGCAGCAGGTCCCTCGCGGGCGCTACCGATTTGGTGCTTGCTGCGTTTTCGAGTGGTGGCAAACGCCCGCTGGATTCACCATGACAGGCGGTTTGTTTTATCTGTCACCAAAGTCTGGGTTTCCGAGCTGATCGCGAAACCCATCTTGTGCAGCGGTTGAATCACAAAGCGTCGTCGCATCGATTCAAGGTAAAATCGATTTGCCTGTTCCCCTTTGGCCTTCCCCTCGCTTGCCGCTATCTGGCAAGTGCTCAACGGTCGTGCCAACCATTGTCGAATCTAAATGATGATCTCAATGCCAAAGCTGGTTTCTTTTCCAATTGCATGTTGGTTGCTCCTCTCTACATCGAACTGCAATTGGGCAGCGGAAGAGACAACGATCGTGTCTCCATCCGGAGATCATTCGATTCAGTTTTCGCTTCATGATGGGGTGCCGCATTACAGCGTCGCGTTTCGGAACGTCCCCATTCTTGAGAATTCAGAGCTCTCTCTGGTTCTAGATGGAGGCGAACTCGGTGATCGGTTCGTTGTCGAGAGCAAGCAGGCCGATTCGGCGAACGGGAGTTGGGTTCCCGTGGTCGGTTCAAGAGCTTCCTACCCTGATTCCTACAATGAATGTGTCATTCAGCTTCGTGGGGGAAATCAGAAGGCACTTCGACTTGAGCTAACCTTCCGTGCATACGATGAAGGGGTGGCGTTCCGTTACACGATTCCTCCGCAGGAAGGGATCGATGAGTTGGAACTGAAATCAGAAGACACACACTTTCAGTTCACCGACGATCACTTTGTTTACTGGGATGATTATCCGCAAGCACGGTATTCGAAGCTGCGAATCTCTGAGATGCCGGGCCGTTCGATTCGCCCGCTGCTGGTCGAAGCCGGATCGCATTTCGTGGCAATCGCAGAAGCTGGAAGCATTGGGCACTACGCTCCCATGATGTTGAATCGATCCGGTAAGAATCAATTGGTCACGCGGTTTCGAAGCGGGACTGTGTCAGCAAGCAAGTCACTGACGACGCCTTGGCGAGTGATCATGGTGGCGGAACAACCTGGGACGTTGGTTGAAAATCACTATTTGCTTCAAAACCTGTCACCGCCGTCCAAGCTGAATGACACCTCATGGATCCAACCTGGAAAGGTCTGGCGAAGCAGCCTGACGACGAAGGGTGCCAAAGCGATCATCGACTACGCCGCCGCGAACAACTACCAATATGTGCACTATGACGCGGGCTGGTATGGCCCCGAACGCGATGCGAATTCGAACCCACTGACGGTCATCGATTCGATCGACATGCAGGAGACGATTCGTTATGCGAATGAGCACGGTATCGGATTGATCTGCTACATCAACAAAATTGCCATGTCACGATACGACCTGGACAAAACATTTCAGACGTACCAGCAATGGGGCATTCGCGGGGTCAAGATGGGGTTTGTTGACTGGACGAGCCAGTCAGACATGGAATTCTTGTACGCTGCCATCGAGAAAGCCGCGAAGTACAAACTGATCGTTGATATTCATGACAACTTTCGGTTGACCGGGATCGAACGCACCTACCCACATCTGTTGACCGTCGAAGGAATCCTTGGAAATGAGGAATTGCCAGAGAAAGGGAATCCGCCAAAGAATGTTCTGACCACCTCGTATGCTCGCATGATCGCAGGGGCTGGCGATTACACGCCCTGTTATTTGAATGGCCGTGTCGTCAGCCGTTCGTTTCAGCTTGCTTTGGGAGTCGTGTTCTACAGTCCGCTGCAATACCTGCATTGGTACGACCAAGCCGATCGATATCCAGAGAATCGTTATCCTGAACTTGAGTTTTGGAAGGAGATGCCAACGACTTGGGATGACTCGAAGGTGGTCCACGGATCCATCGGAAGCTACATGACGGTCGCCAGGCGGAAAGGCGATCGGTGGTTCGTGGGAACGATTGTCGACGAAGCCCGAAGCCTCGACATCCCGCTCGATTTCTTGGGCCCGGGAGAGTTTGCCGCCAAAATCTACGCGGAAGATCCAGACGACAAAAAGCAGGTGGTCATTCAGTCACGCCAGGTCACCGCGAATAGCCAATTGACGGCCACGATGAGTTCCGGAAGCGGATGCGCGATCATGATTTCGCCGATGCCAACATCGACCAAGTGATTTCTGAAAGCTTGTTGGCATTGGACTTGGCCGCATCAGCAGAAAGTGGTGCAACGTTCACCCTGAAATATCGGTTCCTGTCGAACTTTCCAGCGACATGTCAAAGGCTTCGAAACAGGAAGGAATGCCGCGCAAGAAATGAAAGACAACCTGGGGATTGTCGAAAATGATTTGGCTCTTCCGCCGAATCGAAGGATGGACACGTCTTGAGACGTGGTTGAACCGGGGGCTGTGTGTCGACCTCGGATTGGGCTCAGCATCAAACGGCACGCGCGAAGTCGCACCGTTTGCAGTGGATGTGGAAAGAAACGCCCCGGATATGGCAACCGAGGAGAAAGGTGGTTTGAGTTTGTGCCGCTGTGGGGCTTCCCGGTGTTCTTTCCTTGCTCGATGACTCGCAGCCTGAGTCGTCCAGTCGCGGTAAACGTTTGCCTTCATTGAAGGAAACAAAGCAAAACGGCGAGTGAGTTCCAACTTTATCAACGCTTTGATTTTGAACTGATTCCTGTTGTGACCCGCGGCCCAGGGCTTCGAGTGATGAAGCATCGGCTTCGGTAAGCAGGAGTCATCGGGAAGCAGCTATTCGTTGGCCGGGATGCGTCCAGGCAACGACAAGTGGCGTTGGATTGCGGCGAGGAAGTTGGCGGTGGCTTCGGTTTGTCGGGACTGGCGGGTGGAGCTGCGAAGGACGATTCGTTGTGCTTCAAGTTCGCATCCGCGTTGCAGGACGGCGATGAAGAGGATGCCGTCCACCGCGGGTGGAGCGTCGGGGCCGAGGTGCCCTGTGATGGTGGCTGCGATGGTTGCGTCGGGGGTGCGTTCCAGGACCGAAGTCGCCATCGCGTTGGTGATCGCTTGGCTTTCAGCGGTGTGCTGTTTCAAGTCGGCTGCGGTGATTCCGAGCCACGCTTGTTTGGTGGTTTCTCGGTAGGTCACTGCACTGCCGCAGAACACTTGGGACGCACCAGGGATGCTTCCGATCGCTGCAGCGGCTGCGCCACAGGTGCAGCTTTCTGCCAAGATCAAACGGTGTTGCGATTGTTTCAATTGAGCGACCAGTCCTGCGGCGATGGCAGCGGGAGTGTTGGTGTCGTCGCTTGGATCAATGGCAGGCGTGGTCATGCGTTGGCATCACCCGAGGTGGAATTGGTCGCCGAGGCATCCAGGCAATTGCGTGCCAATCGCAGGACCTCTTCGCGAACTTCGTCAGGTGTCATGCCATCGGTTTGCAGGACGATCGCGTCGGCAGCGGCTCGCAATCTTCCAACGGGCCGCATTCGATCTTCGAGATCGCGTTGATTTTGGGCTGCCAGAATTTCTTCCACCGACATCACGCGGCCGTTTTGGGCGAGTTGTTGTTGTCGGCGGCGGGCGCGTTCTTCCGGCGAGGCGGTCAGAAAGATTTTGCAGTGCGCGTCGGGGAAGACTTCGGTGCCTTGATCGCGGCCTTCGGTGACGATGTCACGTCCGGCAGCGATGCGGCGTTGTTGGGCCGAGATCCGCTCGCGAATTCTTGGCGGGTCGGCCAGGTGTCGAATGTGGGTGGTGACCTGCGGGGCGCGAATTTCCTCGGAGATGTCTTGGTCGTCCAGGAAGATGCGGTCGTCTTGCCAGACCAAACAGGCTGCGTCGGCGAATTCGGCCAATGCGTCGACGTCATCCCAAGCGATTTCGCGTCGCATGGCACCCCAGGTCACCGCGCGATACATCGCTCCGGTATCGAGGAATTCGAACCCGAGTTCCTGGGCAACGCGTCGCGCGATGCTGCTTTTGCCCGCCCCGGCTGGACCGTCGATGGTGATGATCATGGAGAGGAATGCTTTGCAATTTGGCGAAGGGTGTTCAGTGCGTCTTCCAGGTCGGGACGCGACGACAGTACCGAGTCGGTGGAGGACGCGAGGGCAGCGGCCTTTGGGTTTGCGGCGGTGCCCTTGGGGCTGGTGCTGGAGACCGGGCCGGTGGGTTTTATTTTTGCCACGGGCAATTGCCCATACCGTAATGCGTAGAAGGCGTCGGTCAATCGACGCATGGGGCCATGAAGTTGCTGCCATGTTCGAGCGGAGTCTGGCGGGAGTTCGGCGGGCGCGGCATGGCTGGATCGCAAGCCCATGGAGGTGTCGGCGATTTCCAGTTGCCGAGTCAGTTCCTCAGGAGTTTGCCCGGGGCTTCTTTCAATGCCGAGCGTCGAAAGCAGGTCGAGTGCTTCGGCGTAGAACGGGATCGTGGGACGAGGTGCTTTGGTTGGTCGGTGTTTGCCAAGTTTATTCCGCAGCCATCGTGGGAAGCGGATTTTCAATCCGATCAAGGCCAGGATGGTGAGCGCGATCGCCACGACGGCACCCTGCCAAGAAAACAGTTCCCCACCGCCAATGCCTTCGACATCGCCTGAATTGATTCGCATCGCGAATTCTTTGGTGCGATCAATCCACGATCGATAGGACGCCGTCATGGGAGCCAAACCCGGTGTCGACATCAGCGCCGTTTCCTGCCGCTTGGAATCCATCTCAATCACATAGTCGTCCCACAGATCCTGTGCAAAATCCAGCATCTGGTTGCTGCCCGCTTCGGTTCCAGCCACGCCTCCGCCACCCGGGGTTGGATCCAAACGCAGCCAGTAGTAGTCCGACTTGGGTTGTCCATAAACCGAAGTTCCGATGGGAATGTCTTCGCGAGCGATCAAGGCTTCCGCCCAGACGTGAGCATGGTTTTGACGAACGATGAAGTATTGCCCCAGTTCGCTGAACTCGTCGGTGTGGTAGCCCACGACCAAGCGAGCCGGGATGTTCTGGCTGCGCAGCATCATCACCAACGCCGACGCGAAAAATTGGCAGTGGCCTCGTCGGTCTGTGGAAAGGAACTGCTCAATCGGGTCGACCCCAACCATCGCGGATGGATTGGGTTGCAACGAATAGCGGAAGTCGCGGTTCAGCGACAAATGTTTTTGAAGGGCCTCGGCGATGCTGGCGGAGGTGCGTTTGTTCGGCGGCAGGTCTTCAACGACTTTGTTGGCCATTGATTCAGCGGTGGGAATCAGGACCTGTGGGTATTCCAGCAATTGGTCCAGGTAATTCAGGTCGTTGACGGTCAGGTCGTTGGGGGAATTGGGGGTCTCCAAGGTCCGATCGAGCACGGGGGTTTCGTATGCCAACCAGCGGCTCTGAACGCCACTGCGAAACGCGTGGGTTCCAAATTGGTACTTGACCGGTGGGTACCAGGGTGTCCCCATTTCACCGGCGGAGACGGAGCCTCCTGACTGGCTGCGACGCGCGATCGTCCACTTGCCGCGGAGTTCCATCAGATCGTCACTGCCGGGTGACCAGTGATAGGGCGCGATAGCGAAGAGCGACTCGGTGGTCATCGATTCGCAAGCAACGCGAACATTGACGCGATCATAAAAATTCGTGTCGCTGATTCGTCGGGGGACAAATTCGGGCGGGAGTGGTGGTGGCGGTGATGTGGAAACCGGGGTTGCTCGCCAACTCGTCGCATCATCGGTCAGGTATTGTTCCAGCACTGCGCCCCGCAAATACAAATCGCCGACTGCGGGATAAGGTTTCTTGGTTTTGCGATCGATTAAATCGACTCGGAGAGCACGCTGTGCACTCTGTTGCATTTGAGAGATCGTGGTCAGTTGCAGTTTGTCGCTGAACCCAACCATCGCCGCACCCTGCGAGCTTCCACGGTTGGCGTCCACACGTCGCGGAAGGCCAAAGAAGAACAGGGCGGCAAACATCAGCACGGCCGGGAACAGAATCACAGCGATCATCCAAGGCAGCTTCACGCCCACGCGCGAGAATGCATCGACGGCGGCGGTGTTGTTCCAGGTGATATTGGAATC
Source organism: Rhodopirellula sp. JB055 (assembly GCF_043100905.1). NCBI lineage: Bacteria > Pseudomonadati > Planctomycetota > Planctomycetia > Pirellulales > Pirellulaceae > Rhodopirellula > Rhodopirellula sp. JB055. The sequence continues at coordinate 13,365 of NZ_JBICHO010000231.1, forward strand.
GTCAGGTTCCGCCTCGTCATCCGATGGCAGCGTTCGCAGGTTGGCCTGTTGGTCGGGCGATTGAGCTTGATCGACCAGGTTGTCGGCGGCAAGCAGCGCGATGGCCATGCCGCTGCAAATTGCTAGCGGAATGAAGAACACCGCGTAAGCGAAGGCATCGTTGAACACCGCCGCGACGACGCAATTCAGCAACGCAAAAACCATCAGTTGTTCGAACAGCCGCGACGTCTTTTCTTGAAGCATCAAGATGGACTGCGCGATGACCAGCAGTTCCGCGACGGTTTCCATTTTGTTGCCAACATGGATGCCTTGTACGAACCCTGACACGCAGTAGATCGCGGCGATTGCCATGGCGGCGTAGGCGATCACGGCGGGCAACGCGAATAGTTTCAGCCAGTCCACCAGCAGGAATCCAGTCATGCTGAAGAACACCACGATGATCGGCAACGATTCGGTTTCTCCGCTGCTGCCGATGACCAGTCCGCTGAGCATGGTCACCAGCGCGAAGGCGAGTTTGGTTCTTAGCCGAAGCGGCGAATCGGGGATGGTTTCAGTGATCGCCTGCAGTTCACGCAAGTTGAGCGCGTCGGAGCGGCTCATGTCATCGTCAGTGATCGAAGCGTCACTCATGAAGTGCCTCGGCGGATGATTGGGAAGACGATCCTGCGGCGATCCAGGTCATGGCGTCTCGGCTCGACAGATTGACCCAGTTCAATCGGCCTCGTTGCTGCCATTGTCGCAAGAGCGAGGCTTGGTTGTCATTGGCTTCCAATACTTCTGCCAGTGGTCTTGGGCTGAGCACGACCAAATCGGGCAAGTGCTTGACCGCCTGGCCCACTTGTTCCAGCGATTGGTCCAAATCGGGGGTTTCGGTGGTTTGAGTGCGAGCGAGGATTTGCAGCATCCGGCGCAGGGTTTCGCGAGAGAATCCGCCGCCGCAGGTTTCGTTTTGTTGTCCGGCAACGCTCAGCATGATTTGACTGCCGGAACCCCCGAAGAGTTGAACCACCAGCGTGGCGGCAAGGCTGATCGCGAGTTCGACGTGTTGATGAGGCGGATCGGTTTCAGTCGCGGAGGGTGGGCAATGGGCATCGACCAAGAAGCACAGGTCCAGGCGTCGTTGTTGTTCGAATTGACGAACAACCAGGTCTCCAATTCTGGCGGTGGTTCGCCAGTGAATGTGTCGACGGCTGTCACCTCGACGGTATTCGCGAAGCCCAAAGAAGACTTCGTCGGCGTGTCCTTGGCGGTGAGCGGAGGAGGACACGTTGCCCAGTTTGGTGGGCAACAGTTGCCGCCAAGATCGGTTGAGGGAAAGCAGACGCGGGTACACGTCGACGAATTCTTCTTCTTCGGTTGATTCACGCCATGCTGTTGACAAAGCAAATGGAGCGGTTGTCGAGACTCGCCATTGGCCCATCTGGTAGCGGCCGCGATTTTGGAACGTGATGTCGAGGTAAGCGCTGGTCGCTTGCGAAGGCGGCAGCAAACCCACGCCGGTGTGGATCGAGTGGACGTTGGTCGTCGGTGCCGGAGAGTGGTTGCTGGAATCAGAAGACGTGGTGTCCGCGCCGGTTCGCATGATTTGATCGCTGAGACAAATCAACCACAGCGGCATCAAGCGATGGCGGTTGCTGACTTGATAGCGAATCCGCGCGGCCTTTCCCGCGAACACTTCACTGGGGATTCGTCGATCGACTCGAACGGATTCAATGCTGGATCGGCTGACTCGCCATTGGGCCAGCAAAACGGCCAGTGTCATCGCGGCCACCACGATCAATAAGTTCAGTCCGTTCAGCGAGCCACCAAGAAGCCCAAACATGCCGATCAGCATGAATTGCCAACCGAGCCGCGTCAGACGATTGCGAGTGTTGCGTCGCTGCAATGACATCTTGGTTTAAACCGGCACGGGAATGGGTTCGATCAAATCCGCCAATTGTTGTTCGACCACCGCTCGGTTGCCGCCTTGGAAGATGCCTTCTGCCAAGACGCGGTGGGCCAGCGACGGGACTGCCATTTGTTTGATGTCGTCTGGGGTGACGTAGTCGCGACCACGACGGATCGCCATGGCTTGGCATCCGCGGTGGAAACTGATCAGGCCCCGCGTGCTGACACCGACTTGGAATGCGTCGTGGTGACGCGTTGCTTCGACAATGTCCAGCAAGTAATCGACCAGAGAATCGTCCATGCGGACTTGTCCCACAAAGGTTTGAGCGTCGCTGATTTCGGCGGTGCCCACGACCGATTGAAGAGCGTCAACGGGTTCACCTGATTGGTGAGTCGTCAGGATGTCTCGCTCGACGTTGCGCGACGGGTACCCGATTGAGGTCCTCAAGAGGAATCGGTCGAGTTGACTCTCGGGCAACGCGTAAGTGCCTTCGTATTCAAAGGGGTTTTGAGTGGCGACGACCATGAACGGTTTTGGCAACTCATGAGTCACACCGTCGACGGTGACTTGGCCTTCGCTCATTGCTTCGAGCAGCGCCGATTGAGTTCGTGGTGGGGCTCGGTTGATCTCGTCGGCCAAAACGATGTTGGCAAAAATCGGTCCCGGTGCGAATTCAAATTGGCTGGTGTCGGTGCGGTAAATCATGCTGCCCGTGATGTCGCTGGGCAGCAAGTCAGGCGTGAATTGCAGACGCGTGAACTTAGCGTCCAGGCTGCGAGCGAGTGCTTTCGCAGTCAGCGTTTTGCCGACCCCGGGAACGTCTTCTAGCAAAACATGTTCGCCGGCCAACAACGCGACCACCAACAAGTCGACAAGTTCATCTTTGCCTAAGACGACCTTTGCCAAGTTGTCGCAGAGGTTTTGGCATAAGCCGGACGCGGCCCGAAAAGACATGTGGTCGACCGTGATTTGTGAGCAGAGGGGGAAGGAACGAAGCAGCCGTATGAGGAGAACTGCTATGCTAGTGGCTCCGCGATCGCTTTTCTATTGGCCTGAACCACTGAGGTGGGGCGTCTGGGGTGACACTTTCCCTTGTGGATGTTCACGGCATGGAAGTTTCACCAGGGGCGATTTCGTGCGAACCCATTCAATGGAGCTCATCCGATGAACGACGGTCGATCGAATCCTGATTGTGAACCAAGCGATCACGAGAGTGCGGTGCCAGACGAAGTCGAAGGTATGTTGGACGACAATGAGTCAGACGGCGAGATTCGAAATGAAGACACGACTCGTGAATTGGTGCAGTTGTGTTTGCTTCCTGGGTTGGGGCCAAGGACGTTGACGTCCTTGATGGACGCGTTCGGTTCAGCTCGTGCCATCTTGAACGCGGACAAGAGGTTACTGGCCTCGGTTCATGGCGTGGGGCCGAAGCTGGCTCACGTGATCGAAACAGCGGATGATCATGTTGATATCGAGGACGTGTTCGCTTGGTGTGCGGCCAAGGATGTTGACATTCTGCGTCGTGGACAGTCGACGTATCCCGCAGCACTGGAGGAGCTCGACGACGCCCCGCCATTGATCTTTTGCCGGGGCTCGATTCTGCCTCGCGACACGGTCGCCGTTGCGATTGTTGGGACGCGGCACGCGACGGCTTACGGATTGCAGCAAACGCGCCGCATTGCGATGGATCTGGCGCGAGCTGGGGTGACGATTGTCAGTGGGCTGGCGAGAGGCGTCGACACGGCGGCTCATCGGGCGGCCTTGGAGGCGGATGGGCGAACGATCGCGGTTCTCGGCGGGGGACTCGGGAAAATTTATCCAGCAGAAAATGGGGCCCTGGCGGACGACATTTCTCAGCACGGGGCCGTGATCAGCGAATACGCTCCGATGGCGCAGCCACGCGGCGGAATGTTCCCCCAACGCAACCGAATCATCGCGGCACTCGGGCAAGCGACGTTGGTCATCGAGGCTCCGATGCGGAGCGGGTCGCTGATCACCCCTCGTTTGGCAACGGAGCTTGGGCGGTACGTTGGAGCCCTTACCGGGCAGGTAAACAGCCGGGCTTCGCAGGGGTGTCACCACCTGATTCGAGACGGTGCAACCTTGATTCAGCACGCCGACGACGTGTTGGAACTGCTCGGGCCGCTCAGCAGCGATGTGTCTCGAGCCACCGTGGACGACGGGGGGGATGCGATTCGAGATGGACGTGAAATGACGCTCAACGATCTCGAGCGGCAAGTCCTGTTTGCGGTGGAAACCTCGGGCACCGCCATCGACGAGGTGACGCTCCGCAGCGGGCTTCCCGCCTCTCGGGTCAACGCGATCGTCAGCATTTTGGAGATGAAACGGTTTGTCCGTCGCTTGAGTGGTCAGTATGTATCACGTATCTGAGAAGGTTGACAGTTCGCGCGTACGGCGCTATTCTCCCGCCTTGGTTCCAAGCCTCCGTTCGTGGCTGTTCACCGAAGGTCCTCGCGACGCTGACTTGGCGGCGGTGTTTCGATCCGCCCCATGTGGCTTCATCAGCGATGGTGAATGACGCTTACGATTCAATCTCAACTGTTTCTTTCGATTCGATCGCCGCATTGTTTTGACCGATGGCTAGGTCACTCGTAAGAGGAATCTGCCACGCGCGCATTCGAATCGTCCCACGATGCTAGCAAAGCGACCGACATCCGATGACTGTTGATCTGGACGCAATCGCCCAACGCGGGCGATGCGAGGTCTCGAGTTTACGCCTGGCCCTGCCACTGATTGAGCAAGGTTACACGCCTCCTTTCCTTTCGCGGTATCGCCGTGACGAGCTCGGTGACATCGACGAGGCCAGTCTCTGGAATCTCGCCCATGCGGTGCGGACCCAAAAGAAACTGGACGAGTACCGAGCCGACCTGCAAACCGCTTGGCAGCAAACTCCATTGGCGGATCCTGCGATCGGACGAGCGATCGGCAATGCCCAGTCCAAACGGCTGCTCGATCGGCTGAGTCGCCGCGTCAAATTGGAGTCTGGCGAGTCTGCGGGGCTTGCGCAGCGTCTGGCTGTCCGTGTTTTGAACCCTCGAAAAGGCGACGGCGAAGACCTGAAAGGGCTGGCAGAAGCCTTGGCTGCGGAACCCGCCGCCACCGAAGCCGCGGCGGACGGCGAAGCCCCTGCCACGGAAAATGCGCCAGCCGATGTCGATGGCGTGCTGGCAAAATTGGACGCGACCATCGCGAAGCGATTGATTGGCGATCCGCGAATCGTGAGTGCCGCAGTCCGCTGGCTGTCTCGCAACGCGAAAATTCGCGTGATGGAAGTTCACGACCCGCACATCCAAACGGGAGACGATTCGGCCGAGTCCGCTGAATCTCAGCCCAAAGGACAGAAGTCAAAGGATGCTTCGGACGCACCGGCGGAAGCTCAGCCGAGTGTCGATGCAGCCAAGCCGGCTGCGGAAGCCGCGACGGAAACCACAGAGGCTGCACCAGCGGCGGAAACGCCCGTGGCCGAAGCCGCCACACCGGAAACCGCCGCACCCGAAACCGCGGCTGTCAAGCCAGTTGCGTCGGAGCCCGTTGCTCCCGCTGGCGAACAACCTGCGGCGACTTCGGAGCCAACCGCGGCCGAAACGCCCGCCACGGCGGAGACCGCGCCGGGGGCTGCCCCTGCTGAACCAGTCGCGTCAGAAGCCCCTGCTGCTGATGCCCCTGCGGCGGATGCCACTCCCGCGGCAGATGCTGGCAAGCCTGCTGAGTCGGAAGCTCCAGTCGCCGCTGACCAGTCAGCGGAGTCGGTGACCAAGACAGCTCCTGCGGCCAAGCCAGCTCCGGCTGCCAAAGCAGCGCCCGCGAAAGCGAAGCCGAAGAAGTCCAAGAAGATTTCCCCAAGGCAGCGTCGCCGTCGTTGGTTGGTCAGCACTCTGAAACCCTTGGCTGGCAAAAGCATGCCTGCCAACAAGCTGAGTTCGTTCCAATTGGTCATGCTGGGCCGAGCCCTACGAAGCCAGGTCGCTCAGTGTGCGTTTGATTACGACGCGGCAAAGTTGGTCGCGGAACTGCAAAAAACCGCCGCCGGTTTCAACCGACCGTTGGCGGATCGTCTGTCTGGATTGGTGCTCGAAAACGAAGCGATCATTCGCGACGCTGCGGAAGCGGCGTGGTGGGATGAACTGCAGGAACAGGCCTCTTCGCGATTGGTGGCCATCGCCGCTGACAACCTGCATTCGCAAATCAATCGTGGCGGAGTCGAAGCCAAGGTGGTGATGTCGATCGACGCCGTTGGGCCGCGGACGGCAGCCACATCGATTGTTTCCGCGGACGGTCGCTTGCTGCACTGC
>NZ_JBICHO010000232.1:0-4050 GCF_043100905.1 Rhodopirellula sp. JB055
GTCGGGCGGCAGCAGCAGATCCAGCCAGATTGCCAAGCGACGACGATGTTGCTCGATCAGCTTGGTGGAAACTGGAACCGGCAACTCACGAGCGAAACAGTCGGAACGCGGGTGCAAAAGCATGTGATCGAGAATGCGGAGCAAATCCGGAAGCACGTCCGATAGTTCCAAGATCAATTTCCAATTCGTCCCTGTTCGCAACCAATCGTCCAACCTCGGTTGTTGATCCCGAATCTTGGCAACGGCCAACTGAAGCGACTTCCAGTCACTGCTCCGATCAATCATTTCCACCAAATCATCCATCGTGTCCACGAATATCGCATCGGGAAATTCATTCCGCCCATGCGTGCGACTTCGACGGGATCTCCATTCGATTCGGTACCCTGATCCGATCGTTTGCTTACAGTGCTCGCGCAGGGACTCGACCTCCGAGATCGCTGTTGACAAATCTTTCGAGGGAGTCAGGTTGGCGGGAATTCGATGGGGGAAAAACGCATCCAGTTCATTGTTCAACCAAGCCTTGACCGCCTTCCCAAACAGTCGCCTTGCTTTGTCCCGGATCTGTTCCGAAGTGATCATGCTTCCTGCCCCGCGGATCGGTACTGCTCGGTCGTCAAGCTGATCAACTGGCTACGATGCGTCTCGGGATCTTTGATGATATGACCGTACGTGCCGACATAGCTCTCCGTGATCCGTGCTTTGGCATCCAACGGTGCGACGATTGCCAATTGCAATCCAAAACGTTCGAACAGATCGAGTGCGTACTTGGCCCGCGTGTCATCACTGCGTGAAAACATTTCGTCCACCATGACAAACTGAAATCGTTCGCTGTTCGGATCATCCAGTTGCAAATCATACTGATAGGCAATCGCGGCCACCAACACCAAGAACGCCAGTTTGCCTTTCTCCCCACCGGATTGCCCGGTGCCTCCATCGTAGTAGCTCCCTGGTTCGCCTGACGCGGCGTCGTATTCACGGGCTGCGAACTTGAACCAGTTGCGGACGTCGATCACCTTTTCTCGCCAACGAAGATTCGCATCGTCGCGAAGTCGGTCCACCAACTTTTCAATCTTTTTAAACGTTGCCTCGTTCGCATCGTCAGTCCCATCCAAGGTGCCTTCCAGGCAGCCCGCCAGTTCCCGTCGGAAATCTCGGATCTCGGCATCCGACGTGTCGCTCGGCTCCAAACGCATGTACGTGCTTGGATTCCAATCGAGTTGACGCAGGGCCTGATTCAGCGTCTCGATCTTACTGCGAATTTCTTCGCGTTCGTCCTCCAGAGCCCCATGCATCAGTCCAATTTCCTGCAGGACCTTTTCTTTGAGTCGTTGCTTGAACCGTCGCTCGTGACGAGGCAGGTCATCCTTGTTGATTCGCTTAGCGAGTTGTTCGAAACTCGGCAATGCTTGGGGCGTTGGATCGAGTTCGGACTCGAAGACAGGGAATCGATTCAACAGCTTGCTCATCGCCTTGGTCAGGTTGTCCCGGACTGGAACGATTCGCTCCTCCAGTTCGGTGACTCGAACGGTGAGTTCATCCGAAACGTCCCGAGGTAGAATCCCCAGGTTTTCCAAGGTCAGCTTTCGCTCACCAAGCTGATTCGCAATCCCATCGAAGAACGCTTGCGCCGAATCGAATCGATCGGATGAGCGAGCCTGCTCGACTTTCGCGTCGACGCGTTTCAAAATCCCTTCGCTTTTCCCGATCTCCGCTTGCAGGTTGGAGCGTTCCCCCACAAATCGATCTCGCTCGGATTCGAGCCCTTGGATCTCCGCATTGAGTGCCGCCAGCTTTGCCTTGAGTTGCCGAACTTGATCACTCGACTCCTCCAGCTTTTGCTTTTCCAGTCTCAATTGAGACGCTTCGAAATCGTGCCGGTGATCGTCGATGGTGTCGAACTGAGTCACCGCCGATAGCTCGTCCAGCAGGCTCAGCCTTCGCGTCGCCTGATCACTACGACGACGGAGTGATTCCGCCGATGAAACACTGCGATCAAGCACCGCCTTCTGTTCTCCGATCGATCGTTCCAGTGCTTCCCGCTTGGTACGATTGTCCCATCCCAAAACGAAGTGCTTGCGATCACCATGACCACCGCGATCGTCTTTCGAATGTTGCCGAAGGTTTTGTTTGACGTGCCGATGGATGGTCATCGCGCGGCGCCCCGCCATTTGAAACTCTTGGATCGTTTCGCATGCCAGGTGATCGAACCGTGACACAATCTCGCCGCGAACATAGGGGACCAAAGGATGGTCGTCGCGATAGAGCAGCATCTCCGGGAGACTCAGGTCCGTCGACAGTTGCGACGGAGCGGACGGGCGAGATCCGACACGATCGTAGGTCAATCGCAACCCTCGACCGCGTGAATCGGTCAGACGCTGAGAATCAACATAGCCGGAAACCTTCGCATAAAGGTCGTCTGGAACCAACAACGTTCTCGCGAAGGAATGAAGCACCTGTTCAATCGATGCTTCCCAGCGGCCATGCTCTGGGGCGACGGCGATCAACTCAGCCGCGAACGGAAGATCGGTTGGCGACAGACGAAAGGCAGCGCAAAGCTCGCTGCGAATTTCGATGAACGCGTCGGGCAAATTGCCCTTTCGTTGACGAAGTGACGCCAGTTCGTTTTCGTCAGTGGCGAGTTCCTGACGCAGAACACCAATTTCATAGTTAAGAGACTCGAGTTGGTCGGTGGCGGCTTTTTTCTCGATCGCGATTCGTTGTTGCTGATCGCTGATATGCCGGTGAACCTTTTCAAGTTGCTCGGGACTGGCAATGGGTTCGTCGATCCCAACCTGCTTCAGTTTCGATTCATACAAGAGTCGCTTCTCTTTCTTGGACGCCGCATGCTGTTCTTCCTTTTCGATCAAAAAGGGAAGTTGCTGCAGTCTGGATCCACCACGATGACGAATCTCATGATCAACAGCCGCGGCTTCGGCCCGTTTGGATTTCAACGAGCGATCCAGCAGAATGATTTGCTCATCGAGGTGTTCCATTCGCAGCTTCCATTGCTGACACAGCGGACGCAAAAGTTCGCTGGTTTGAATGTCAAAGAACAAACCTGAAGCAGCGAGTTCTTCGCGAGCCGATTGCAGCTTGTCGTTTGTCGCTTGGAACCGCTTGCCTGTTCGTAAGATCGGGACCAGCAACTCCGACTGCTGCCGCACCTGCACCAGGGCGCGATGAGCCTCACTCAATTGGGCAAAGTGCTCGAGTAATTTGCTGACTTTGTCGTTCCATGACTTCTTTTCCAGCATGTGATCACGAATGAACTGATCGAGTCGCTGAACATCCTTCACCGCGACGGTCTGGTTGAAGATGTCCATTGCCTTGGACCGAAACTTGACCAAGCGTTTCATCCACCCGTGATAGGTTTTGAAGTTTTCGGTCACTTCAAATCCCCGGTCAATCAGCGTGCTCTTGATATCGCCGGTGGAGGTCAGGTCGCCCAGGTCACTCGCAATGCTGCGGTGTTTCCGATCAAACGCGTAGAAGATTTTTCGATCGCCGCTGGACGTCAAATACATCACCTGGCAAACCGTGAACGACTTGCCCGAACGAGCGCTGGCGAACGTGGCCAACAAGGCCGTGTAGAATCCGGTTCCTTCCCGAAGGTATTGAATACGGGGCTTCTCATCGCTGCCGGCAGTCCGGTCGTACGCACCGCGAATGTACGTTCGTTCGTCGCGTTCTTTCTTGGATGCCCCAGCGGCGACGTTGTAGTTTCGAACCCCGGGACGAACCAGTAACGTCAGCATGGCATCGACCAGCGTTGACTTGCCCGCTCCGTTTTCCCCCACCAACAAACAAGACGTCCCGTGAGGCGAGATCGAGTGGACTTGGCCATCGAAAGTTCCCCAGTTGAAAACTTCAAACGTCGCCAGGCGGAACCCTGGTTTCAAACGTTCCGACACTTCATCGTCGTCAGCGAATAGTTCGAGTGGTTGAGAGGGCTTCATGTTGGTTGGCGTCAAAATTCGAAAGACAGAGAAACGCAGCAAACGACAGGATATCAGACGTCAAGGTTCCCCTCTGCGCACTCCTCTGCGTCCC
>NZ_JBICHO010000233.1:0-9160 GCF_043100905.1 Rhodopirellula sp. JB055
CGCCGCCCCCTTCGAGGCTCAGTTCAATCCTCGTTGAACCCGCATCGATGCTGTTTTCGAGCAATTCTTTGACCACCGAAGCGGGCCGTTCAATCACCTCGCCAGCGGCGATTTGATTGACCAGATGGGCCGGCAATTGGCGGATGATGCGAGGTGGCTGGGCGGTCGTGGCGGTGGGCGTGTTCATGGCCCCAACTTACCGCGCGAGACCCAGATCGCACCAGGATCATCGTTCGGCGAAGCAGCAGATTGACCGGTTCTCGCCATGGAGGAAACGATTCGCCAGGAAAGCCGGCAAAACCCCTCCAGTCGGCAGGTCCGCTGAATTTGCCAGCCTGTGTGCTTGACCATAGCTGGAAGCCTATGTCACCGACACGTTCCGAATGTGGTCCTGCACGCAGTATTCTGTCTCCGTTTAAAATCCGAGCCCAATCTGCCCCCTGTTCTCGCGAGTGATTCACGATGCAACGAGAAGGACAAGCTTACATCGCACTCGCTCTCATTTTTGTTGGTTCTTACTTTTTGAGCCATTGGGAGGACCTGAGGATCCAACGAGTGAGTTTCAGTTCCGATGGACAGGCGTTTGTCCTGCAGAGGTCGGGCTTTGTAAGCGAAGTCGATCTTTATCATTGGTCACCTGACCTGGGACGCCGCACGCGGTTGGATTCCGAGGACTACCTTGATTCGGTTCGGTGTCTTCCCGATGCGACTGCTGTGTTGATCAATAGCCACATGGTTTGTCGTCTGCTGAAGCTGCATGACGATGAGTATGTGCCGGGATGGGAAAAGAATTTGCAGCGAGACGTTTGGCGGTTCGAAGGCGACGCTGTTTTTCTGCCGGATCACCAGCGTGTTGCGGTTCGAATTCGATATTACGGACCGGGGTTTCGCGAAAATGAGAGGACCGCGGTGCTCTTGTTGGATTCAAACACTGGGCAGACGCATGAGGAGATTTCCCTGGAATCGTTCAACGAGCGATTTGGTCAGGCTGCGGGAGCAGAAGGAGGCCGTTTCCACTTTGACTGGGGCGAGAGTGGGCATCGCTATGTCAGGAGTGAAACCGGTGTCGACAGCGTTTGGGAGGATCCGTCGGCTGAGACGGGTGGATTTCCTTATGCAATCGTCGTTCGGACATTCAATGGTGACTTTCTCCCGCGCTGGGTTTCGAATCGCAACGAAGCGACTGAAGAAACGATCGGTTCGTTTCAAATGACAGCTTTTGGCGAATCAACGTTGTGGCTCTTGATCCATCTCCTTTCGTTCAGTTACGCCGTTGCCGCCTACTTTCTCATGGCCGGAACTCCACGTCTTGGTTGGGGACGCTTGATTTTCAATTGGTTGGTTGTGTTGTCTTTGCCCTTGATTTTATTCGTCTTGAAAGGAAGGGTCGCGGAGGGAAATCTTGCTGGCTCTTTTCAACCGATGGACCACCTGCCGATGGTGGGGATGTGTTTCCTGAGTGGTTGGATCCTGGTTTGCGTTCTCTGGCTTGTCGGGTCGTCTGACGTCTGGAAAACGAGAGCGGGAGTGATGGCAGCGGCCGTGTATCCGCCGCTGGTCTTGGCGGTATTTCCTGCTTGGCTTGCGAAACATTTTGGCTGGAGGTTCTGCTGCGAAACGCCAGGTTCGTATGAATCGTCAAGTCTGACTGGAAGCGATCAGGACCGGCCAACGAAATTACATTTTGGGGTCCCAACGTTTGTATTGACCGTCTTTTGGATCGTCACCTTCTTGTCCCTTGGCTTGATCATGCCGTGGCAGATGATGTTCGGCACGATGGTGGTCGCGGGAGGGCTGTTGATTCTGCTCGGTCAATTCTCATGGACAAGGATCGCTGTGTTTCTGCTGACCCTCCATTTGTTGTTGATGATTTCAATCGCAAATGGCATCTGGCCGGTGGAGTACTTCTCGGCAGAGTACTTACTTGTTTTTATTCCGCTAACGATCATGCCTCTGTTGATTCGTGGTTGCCGGTTCCGATGTGACAGAGTCAGTCGAACGCTTTCCAAGCGTTGGCGGCGATCGATTCAACATTTACGTGCCGCCGTTGCCGCCATGGCGCGTCCTTGAATCGCGTTGGTGGGCTAGGAGAGCCGTCAGTCTGTCGAAGGTTTCCAGCCTGGTCTGCCTCGGCGGTTGTTCCTCACCGCTTGTTCCCAGGCCAGGTATCTGCCTCTCAGACGGTCCAGGTCGCCGGGGTGTTGGGAGGCTAAGTCGGTCTGTTCGCTGATATCGTCGGCCAGGTTGAATAGCCACTCTTGGATCGTTGTTCGGCCGTCGGTGGTGGCTTTTTCTTGACGGACATATTTCAGGTTCCCGTCCCGAATGCCGCTCCAGACTTGAGGGTCGCGAGGTTTTCGCCAGTGCAGCGTGCGGGGGTGAGGCGGTTCACCCGAAGCCGCCAGCGACAGGACGTCGATTCCCTCCATTTCGTCTTTTGGGGCGGGAGTGATCCCAGCGGCGGCTAGCATCGATGCGGTCAGATCGAATGTGATCGTGACTTGATGGCTGACTGTGTCTTCTGGCAAATGGCCTGGCCAACGAGCGATCAACGGAACACGGATTCCTCCCTCAAACGTCTGCCCTTTCAATCCTCGCAGTGGTTCGTTGCGACTCGCCGACGTGCCACCATTGTCGCTGGCGAAAATCACCAGCGTGCGATCGGTCATCCCAGATTCCTCGATCGCATGCAGCACCTTCCCAATACCTTCATCCATGTGACGCACCATCGATCGGTAGACACCCGGCGGATCGTCGCTCTGCTTCCAAAGTGGTGAATCAAGCGGCAGCGGATCAATAGGAGACTGGCCTGGCGGTTGATACGGCGTGTGTGGTGCGGTGTAGGGCAAGTACAGAAAGAATGGCTGCTCACTGTCATTCCGGTCGCGGACATATTGCACGGCGTGATCAGTGATGGTGTCCGTGAAGTAGCCTTCGCCGCTGATCGGCTGGCCGTTGCGAAACAGATTGTAAGTCGCAACCGAATCGAGGTAGTGGTAGTAATCCATTGCACCGCCGATGCAGTACAACGCTTCCTCAAATCCATGTTGCATCGGTGAAAATTGGGCTTCGTAACCCAGGTGCCATTTTCCGAACAATGCTGTTTCATAACCGACGTCGGACAGACGTTTCGCCAACGTCGGCCGGTCGGCGGGCAACCCCAGTTCGTTGACCAAGTGCAAGCGAATCGCATCGTCATAGCGTCCGACATTGCCAACTCCGATCGCACATTCCAAACCGCCCACATGTTGTTGATAGCGACCCGTTAAGAGCGCCGCTCGAGTGGGCGAGCATTCTGGGCCATTGGCATAGGCCTGCGTCCAGCGAACCCCTTGCCTGGCCAGCCGATCCAAGGTGGGCGTCGCGTGCGCGTCATTGCCATAACAACCCAGGTCTCCATAGCCGAGGTCGTCCGCAAGGATCAGCACAATGTTCGGGCGGTCGTTGGGATCGGCTCTCAGCGAAGTGGGGACGCAGGCATGAAAGCACAGTGTAGCCATTACCCAAACGGTGAGTGAGACGCCCCGTGGATTGATATGAATGGGAGACATGTTGGAGCCTTAATGGATTCAAACAGGTACGCAGGTGTCATCGGGTATCTGAGCCGTTTGGCGTTAGTCACGGTTTCCACGTACAACCGGGGCTAACGTCCAAACGGCTCACGAGATAGACCCCAATTGTTCGAGATCACGAACCCGTTTGGTCGGATTCGCTCGGCAGCGTTTCCAATCTTCGAGGCGAAACGTCCGGGGATTTGCCGGCTGGTCGTTGGCCCTGGCCGGGGCGATCTTTGTCACCCAGATCCTGACGGGCTTGTTCGGCCAATGCAGTCAGTTGAGCAACGATCTCAGGACGCGTCTCGGCAACGTTGTGCTGGCAAGCAATGTCATCCACCACGTTGAACAGAAGCGTTGTTGGTTTTTGCGAAGCGGTGAAGTGTGGATGTCCGGGGGACGCATCGATCGGCAGGAACATTTTCCAGGGACCGGAGCGGACGGCTTGCAGTTGATCTTGATGGTAGTAGTAGAACGCTTCGTACGGCGTCTTGGCGTTGGGTTCACCAAACAGCAGCGGAGCGATGTCGTGGCCATCGAGTTTGCGATCCGACGGCAGTTCACATCCGGCTAGATTCGCAAACGTAGGCAATAAATCCATCGTGGTTGTCAGTTCGTCACATTGAGTTCCGGCGGGCACTTTGCCTGGTTGCCAGACGATCGTGGGAACACGAAAGGAACCTTCGCTGGTCGTGTACCCGCGACCGTGGAGTGGCAAGTTGGAACCTCGGCTCAAGTCATCAGGATCGCGGTTGATCGGGGCACCGTTGTCGGAAGTCCAGATCACGAAGGTGTTTTCTGCGATGCCCAGTTCAACGAGCTGGTCCAGCATCTGACCGATCGACCAATCCAATTCTTCGACCGCGTCTCCCCAGGCACCGTTCTGGCTTTTGCCGCGAAAAGCGTCGCTGGAAAACGGTGTCTTGGTGCTGCCAGGCATCGCTTGTGGAAAGTACATAAAGAACGGTTCTTCCTTGTGCTCGGCAATCCATTGCATCGCTCGTTCGGTGTAACGCTTGGTCAATCCGTCTCGGTTGCACGGGGCTTCGATGACGGTCTCGTTTTCCATGAGAGGCAGAGGTGGCCAGTACGATCCATCTCGCTCCCAAACCCGCTCGGTCATGTCGTCGGAGTATGGCACTCCGAAGAACCAATCAAACCCCTGGCGGGTTGGCAGGAATTCCGGTTGATCACCCAGATGCCATTTTCCAACCAGTGCGGTGGCGTAGTCCTGTTGCTGGAGGATCTCCGCGATTGTGATTTCGTCGGGATGCAAGCCATAGGGAGAGACAGGACGCAAGACCGCGCCATCGCGATCGTTCAGATGCATTCCGACTCGTTGGGCATAGCAGCCGGTCATGATGCTGGCACGCGATGGGGTGCAGACGCCTGCGGTGACGTAGAAATGGGTGAACGTTCGCCCTTCCCTTGCCATGCGGTTCAGGTTGGGCGTTCGATGCAATGTCGATCCGAACGGTTCAATGTCACCGTAACCGAGATTGTCACAGTAGACGATGATGAAATTCGGTTTGGTTGTTTCGGCTGCCTTTCCAATGCCAAGCAGCGGTGACGTTGTAAGCAGCGTCACGATCCATCCAACAAGCCAACGCATCAGTTGTCCTCTATTTGGCTTTGAAACATATCCAGCAACGCTGCAACGATCTTCGTGGTTGCTTCCTTCTCGACATAGTTGGTTCCCAGCCAAGTTTCGTAGCCGCCCAAACGATGTTGTTGCGGCGTCGGCAGGTATCCAAAGGAGCCGTTGGCGAGTTCAATCGTAAAGGTGTCTTGGAAGGGGCTGCGGTCTTTCAGTTCCAACCCCGTTTCGGTGAACGTTTCAAACGGGATCGCGGCAATTCCCAAATCGCCAATGCGAAGAGCCTGAAGTTGAATCTCCACTTCCTCGGGCCCCGCCAAGATTTTCGCGATTCGATCGGCATAGATCTCTTCGCGGCGATGGCCGCTTCTTGAATGGTCGTCGTCGACACGTTTGATTTGTTCAAAGTGGGAGATCATCTTCGGTGTGGGCTGTCTGGTCTTCAGCGTCAACGTCGTGTGCTCGGCGGAGAGCGGCACCCAATCATGAAAATCGAGCTGCTGGTGGGCTTCGAACACGCGGCTGGCAACCTTCTCCGCAACTTCCTGCATCTTCTCGTAGGGATCGTACGTTCGGGGTGTTTGATCAGCGAAGTTGATGTTGTTCACATCGCCGCTGGTGCCATTGGAAAGGATGCCGACAAACGGTGGCGATTGATTGGTTGCACCCAGCTTTTCTTCGATGAATTTCGCGAAGTAGCCAAAGTAATCCGCTGAGACTTCTCCGGATCGAACGCCGCCGACATAGTGCAGCGAATAATTTGCCAGCAGAGCGATCGGCCGTCCGTCGGGGCTCTGCACTGAGACGAAGCTGATTTCGGGATCGGTTGGACCTGCGGGCCGATCCAGCTTGGAACTTCCACGAGGTGGATTCATCCGAACTTGATCGATGCCGCCAAACGGATTGCCGAGCAAACTGGCGTCGGTGACGAACCAACGACGGTTGAAGACTTCGGATGGTTCCTCCGCGCTTCCCCAACCAATCTTGGCCGGTTCCAGGTTTGCCAGCGCACGACGGATGCCGTCCGAGATTCGATGAGCAACAAAGGTTTGATAGTTTGTCAGCTCGGTTTCGTTGGCTGTCTTCAAGGCCCCGCGAGCGGTGGTTGCCGAATGGGTGTGCGTGGATGCCAACAGCATGTTGGAGACTGGCAACCCGGTCGCATCAGATGCTTGCTGTTTAGCGAGATCGAAGACTTCCACGGGGATGCCAACGTTGTCGCAGAGGACGATGGCAAGCTTCGTGTTGCCGTCATCCAGCACGAAACAGCGAGCGTGAAGTTCGTCATGCACATTGGTGGCTGGGATTGGTTTCCATCCACCGACAATCATCTCGCCCAGTGGCGGTGTGATGTTGCTGGTCGCGGCTCCAGCCCGAAAAACCGGATTGGAATCCTCGGCATGGAGGATCAATCCGTTGCTGAATAGAAGACTGGCGACACACAGTGAGAGAAGGACTCTGTTAAAGGCGGGGCGTGGCATGCTTTGATCCTTTGGGTTCAGGGGATGAATGGGGAGGGAAGGATCGATGAACGGGGCAGCAATCGATGTGGTTATAATCGAGCGGGCTGCAGGATGAAACAAAATGGAGGCGAAGCGAACTTGAGCGACGGGATCCACAGCACCGCTCGCGGTAGAAAGGCGATCGCACAACACGTCGCGAATGCGATTCGCCAGATGTACGGTGATTCCATCTTTCAACCTGGCTACTGATGAAGGCAGTTCAGCTAAACTCATTGATCGTTGGTGTTTTCGCCTCGTCCGAGAGAGTCTCGATGAAATTAAATTGCTGCGTTCTGGTCGGTCTCCTGACGACCTGTTGCTGGATCCATTTGGCTGGCCGCGCTATTGCGGGAGAGTTCAACACGGTGCTGGACATTGGTGATCCGGCTCCCGAATGGAGTGAGTTGCCCACGACGAAGGACACGACTTCGTCCCTAAAGGATCTATCGGAGTCGAAGGTCGTGGTTCTGGCGTTCACCTGCAACAGTTGTCCTTATGCGATCGATGCGGAAGAACGCCTGATCGCACTGACCAAGGACTACGCAGAGAAATCGGTCTCGGTGATCGCCGTCAACGTCAACACGATCGAAGAGGACTCGATGCCGGCGATGAAGGAGAAAGCGAAGGAAAAGCAGTTCCCGTTTGCTTACCTCTACGACGAATCACAGCAGATCGCTCGCGACTATGGTGCCAAGTACACACCGCAGTTCTTCGTGCTCGATGCCGATCGAAAGATCGCTTACATGGGTTCGATGGACGACAGTCCTGATGGCCGCAAGGTCACCAAGCCGTACCTCCGGGATGCAATCGATGAAGTCTTGGCTGGAAAGCCGGTGACCGTTTCAGAGACGGTTCCAGTTGGTTGCCGGATCCGGATGGAACGCCAACGCCGTTCACGTCGCACTCGTTAAGCAGGGATGATCGGGCACCACGGTGTAAGCCGCTAGGGCATGGGGCAGAAACAAAACCGACGCCGCATTGCCCTGCCGATCTGATTGAATAAGCAGCGCGTCAAAAGCGTTGGCAAAGACGCACGCGGATCAGTTCTCAGCAATCGGGGCAATTGCTGACGATGACTGCTGCAGGCAATCACAGATTGCGGCGTGGACTTGGACTTCTGATTCCGACGCATCAATGTCACGAACGAGTCCTTGTCGCCGATAGTGATCGAGCAACGGTGCTGTCCGGGATTCGTAAATGCGAAACCGTTCTCGGATGAATTCTTCCGCATCATCCGCTCGGTTCTCTCGTTCGCCCCGTTTGCGGAGACGGTCGATCAGCACGTCGGCGGACACCTGAAGGTGTAGGACGTGATCTAACCTCATCGAGTCGGCGACGAGTTGTTCGTCGAAGGCACTGGCTTGAACCAGCGTTCGCGGGAAACCGTCCAGCAGGTAACCAGCCTGACTGTCTGGTTCTGCCAATCGCTTGGCGACCATCTGCAAGACAAACTCATCAGGGGCAAAATGTCCCCGGTCGATTCGAAGATGGATCTGCTCGCCGCAATCCGCTTCCAAGGCTCTCAGCATTCCGCCGGTGCCGATGTGCGGCACGCGGAGGGCTTTGCTTAGCAGTTCACATTGAGTGCCCTTGCCCGCACCTGGCGGACCGATGAAGACAATTCGCACAACACTGCCCGGATCAAACGACAGGTGAAGTGCCGCCGCCGGCACCTTCCAGCAGTCCGCGGTAGTTCCGCATGACCAAGTGGCTGTCGATCTTTTGAACCAAGTCAAACGCCACGCTGACGGCAATCAGCAGGCCTGTGCCGCCGTAGAAACCGGCGATCGAGTAAGGAACACCCAGCGAGCCGTAAACGATCGTTGGTACAATCGCGATCAGACCCAAGAAGGCCGCCCCAACATATGTGATGCGGACCATCACCTTTTCGAGGTAATCCGTTGTACGGCGACCGGGGCGATAACCAGGAATGAACGTTCCCGAATCACGCAGGTTGTCGCTCATCTCTTTCGGGTTGAACGTGATGGCTGTCCAGAAGTAGCAGAAGAAGAAGATCAAACCGACGTACAACAGGTTGAAGAAGTAGGAGGTCTGATCGCTCATCGTCAAGCTGATCAGGTTGAATCCGCGGAACAAAGCTCCATCGGATGCGAACTGGCCAGCCAAGAAGCCAAACAGGACGCCGGGAATCATCAGCAGCGAGCTGGCGAAAATGATGGGCATCACGCCGGCTTGGTTGATTCGAAGTGGCAAGTGTTGACGGGTGCCACCGTAAACGCGGCGACCGCGAGTGAACTTGGCGGATTGGGTTGGGATCTTGCGTTGTCCCAAGGTGATGAACACCACACCGAAGACGACGACAACAAACAGCACGACCAAGATGATCAGTGTTTCGATCCCGACCTGCCCTTTGGCCAAACCAGTCAACTCGGTCTTCATGCCCAGCACCAATTCGTAAAGTGCCTTGGGCATCTGAGCCAAGATGCCGGCCATGATCAGCAAACTGATCCCGTTGCCGATCCCGTATTCGTCAATTTGTTCACCCA
>NZ_JBICHO010000234.1:0-2638 GCF_043100905.1 Rhodopirellula sp. JB055
CGGTCTTGCGGGGGAGCGAGCACGATCGCCAAGGCCAGCGGTGTCGACGGCGTTTCGTTGGCATCTGGATCGACGGCGGTTTTCGGTACAGGAAACCACATTGCCGCGGCGTTGGTGATGTCTGGCAACTGCAACGTTTCGGATTCCCAATCAGCGGCCGAGTTGTCTTCCGCTTGGAGGGCTTGGATACGATCCAGCGGGCCATCCATCGTCAGCGGATCAATGGAGACGGTTTGAGTTTTGCCATCCCGCTTGATCGTCAGCTCCATCGCAGAATCAGGTTCGGACGCCCAGAGACGCTGACGCAGTGCGTTGGCATTCAAGATGGGCGAACCATCAAGTTGAATCAGCCGGTCGTTTGGTTCCAGGATGCCATCTGCAGGCGATTGATCCCAGACACTTTGGACGACAACAGATTCCGCTGGGGCATCGTCCGCCGAATCCTCTTCGTTGGTTGTTTCTAAGACTTGATCCGTTGCAATCAGCCCGATGAATTGGGGCTGAAGCGGTGGGATGGTGGCAACCATGGTTGCGGTGGTTGAGATCGTTTTTCCATCTCGCTCATAAGTGATTTCAACTTCATCACCCGCATCGTACTGGCCCAAGGCAAGTTTGATTTCTTGTCGCCGGGTGACCGGTTGGCCGCCGACGGTTTGAAGTTTGTCGCCTACCTTCAGGCCCGCTTTGTCAGCCGGGGAGCGTTTTCGCACGACGCTCAGGTCGGTTCCTTCGGCGTATGGATCGCTGCCGGCAACGACAAATCCCAGCACGCCATGTTGGATGTTGTCTCCGCGACGCAGTTGATCGAGTTTTTCAGCGATGATCGAACTGGGGACCGCGAAAGCGATTCCAGAGTCGTACCAGGCGGTTGGATCTTCTGCACCACCTTCGCCCACTGCTGGGATCACGATCCCACGGAAGTGACCTTTCAAATCGACCAAGGGACCGCCGTAGAAGGCGGGTGAAATTCGGGCGTCGGTTTGGATCGCGGTTCCATCGAGGCGACCGGTCGCGGAGAGGATTCCAGTGCTGATCATGGGCGTGTTGGCTTCGCCGTAGCGGGCAACGGCAATCACCGTTTCGCCGACTTGGTCGGTGGCTTGGCCGGTCGAAGGGAATTCGATGGGGCGCCAGGTCTCATCTTTGGAATTGATTTTCAACAACACCAGATTGCGATGTTCGTCCTGAGCGATCACTGTCGCGGGATATCGTTTGCCGCCGGGTGTGTTGACGATGATGCTGGCGGAGTCGCCACCGGTCACCCAGGAGGACGTCAGCACGTGCCCTTGTTCGTCCATCACCACTCCCGACGTTGGAGCGTCTTGTCGGACTTCTCCGTCGGCTTGCATGACGCCGATGACTTCGATGGTCACGACGGAGGGCAAGGCGTCTTGAGCGACTCCTCGAACGGCCTTGGCAAGGACGCTTTGATAGCGAGCCGGCGAGGGGGATTGCGCGTAGCAAGTCGATGCAATGCAAAAGGACAGTGCAACCACAATTTTCTGGTACGCGGTTTCAAACGAATGAAACCGTGGTGTGGAACGATGCAGAATTGCCAAGGGAAGCTCGCGAATCATGGGCGCAATACCAAGTCAAGGATTTCATTGTCTCGTTGAACCACCAAAGCGACTTGGTCGCGTCGATCGATCCGCCTCAGCAAATCGCGAAGCGCACGTTGGTGGGAAACGCGGCGGCCATTGACCAGCACAATCAAGTCGTCTGGGCGAAGGTCCACGCGAGCGGCGGCGGATTCTTTGTCAACAAAGTCGATGTAGGCGGGGGTATTTTCCAGCACATCAGGGATCAGCCCGATGCCAAGTGTGCGTGGCGAATGAGATTTTTCTCGTGGCAAGACGGGATCGGAATCATCTGGCAGCGTGGTCTTGCGGCCAGCCAGGATGTCGCCGATGGGTTGGCGAAGAACATTGGCTGGGATGGCGTAGTTCAGCCAGACGCCGGTTTTGCGGTCGCGAAGTTCTTTGCCAAGCATTCCTAAGAATTCACCCTCCGGATTGATCAGGGCTCCGCCGGCCGCACCCGGGTTGTTGGCAACCAAATCAAGCAGCAGCACCTCACCTCGATAAGGAGTTTGAAAGGTGCCGCGGCGAGCGTCCAGCTTTGTTTTGGCAGCGACGCGGCCCTGCATCACGCTGGCCGGTTCATTGCCCGTCGCAATGCCAAACAGGTTGCTGACGGCGAGCACGGGATCGCCCCAGGAGACTTGGTTGGATTCTGGAATTGGGAAGAACGGAAGGTCATCGGCTTCGATCTTCAGCACGGCCAATTCGAGAGCCGGTTCGAAGCCAACGATTTTGGATTCAAATCTTCGGCCATCGTGAAGGATCACAACGGGATCCACATCGAGCACATAGCTCCATGCGGTTGCGATGTGGCCGGCTGGCGAGACCAGAAAACCGCTCTGATAGGCTTCCAGCCCAGACAGCCCGCCGGCGCCGTAGATCTTGACCATCTTGGGTTGGACTTGGTCGGAAGGCCGAGCCATCGACGGTTGGGCCAACGCATTCTGTGAAAGAAGACAAGTTGCGATTGACCAAGCGATGCACGCGAGAAGGGGGGGCACCCATCTCACGGAGAGTTCGGGTCGTTTTATTTCACACACACTTTGGGTGGGGCGGCG
>NZ_JBICHO010000235.1:0-4527 GCF_043100905.1 Rhodopirellula sp. JB055
AACTCGCGGGTCAAGTCCTCCATCTTTTCGGCGAAGTCCCGATGGGACGGCATGGTGTAGCCGCGGGTGCAAACCCGTGGTCGGATGGACAAATATGTTCGAGAAGCTTTGAAGGGGCGGCATGTGACGGTGAAGCACCGACTCCTATCGTCCCTTCGGGACTCCCTGCGTGGTGAGGAATCCGGGACCATGGGCTGACGCCCACGGCTACATCATTTCGCCACTTCGTGGCTTTCGAGTCGACTTCCGCCTTCTCGGCTTCGGTGCGGGCAGAGGGACCGGGCGTGAACGTGTTAGTCCCGATGGGACGGCATGGTGTAGCCACGGGTGCAAACCCGTGGTTGGATGGACAAATACGATCGAGAAGCCCCGAAGGGGCGACACGTGATGGTGACGCACCAACTCCTATCGTCCCTTCGGGACTACCTGCGTGGTGGGGATTTCTGATCCATGGGCTCACTAGATCATTTCGCCACTTCGTGGCTTTCGAGTCGTCTTCCACCTTCTCGGCTTCGGTGCAGGCGGAACGACTGGGCGTGAACGCATTAGTCCCGATGGGACGGCATGGTGTAGCCACGGGTGAAAACCCGTGGTTGGATGGACGAATGCGATCGAGAAGCCCTGAAGGGGCGACATGAATTGGTGACGGGGGATTTCCTGTCGTCCCTTCGGGACTAACGGCGCGTTGGGGATTCCGGTTCCATGGGCTGACGCCCATGGCTACATCATTTCGCCACTTCGTGGCTAGGTGCGCGTGACGCGACGTGGCTGCGTGCGTTCGTCGTGCTGCGTGGCCGATCATTTGATGACCTCCTGCTCGAAAACGTAACGCATGTCGAACTCGATGTTGTGCTTCCGCAGAATGGCGAGGAATTCTTCTTCAAACGTTTTCTGGCGATGATGTTCAGCTTGGTTTGCAATGTATTCGGCGACTGCAGGCATCTGCGATTCGCTCACTGAAAACGCTGCGTAGCCCGATTGCCATTCGAACTTTCGCGTCACGTCGGAACGCTCGTTGATCCACTTGGACGAGTTCGACTTGATCTTTCGCAGCACATCGGAGACCGCAATGGTTGGACTGAGCTTTGCCAACAGATGAACGTGGTCTTCGACGCCACCGATTTTCAGTAGCGTCCCCTTTTGGTCGCGGACGATGCCGCCGATGTATCCATAGAGGTCGTCTTGCCATTCGGTACGGATTGTGGGCTTGCGATACTTCGTGCTGTAGATGATGTGAAACAACAGATTGGTGAAGGTTGACACGCTCGATGCCCCTAGCCGGCAGTCACATGCCGAATGTTTTTGTGTCCAAATTCAATCAGTGGATCCCTCATCCGAAATCGTTGATACGACAACTTCAAAAAGGGATGCACGTTTCAATGCGCAGCAGGCTGCTCTGCACAATCGAGTCAGGCATGCTGCGTCGCCCGTAGACTCTCAGGAGGTTGCATTTTGAAGCCCGTTATCCTATTGTGCGAGAGACCACCAAACAAGCAGGCAGGGGGGCTGCCGGGCTCCGACAGGTGAGCTCGCTGGATCGACACGACACACGTTTGAATAACGCATGGACCGCTCTCCGTTCTTGAACGTCGACGAGAAGGATTGGATTGCTTCGAACGAGTTGGCGTTCGCTTTCCATGATCGTTTTCCGGTGACGCGCGGGCATGCGTTGGTGGTGACGCGGCGGGTGGTGGCGACTTGGTTTGATGCGTCACCGGACGAGCAAGCCACGTTGATGAGTTTGGTCAATGTGGTGAAGACGCACCTGGATGAAACGCTGGACCCAAAACCCAATGGGTACAACGTCGGTTTCAATTGCGGTGAAACCGCCGGCCAAACGGTGATGCATGTCCACGTGCATGTGATCCCTCGTTATCCAGGCGATGTGCCGGATCCGCGCGGTGGCGTTCGATACGTGATTCCGGAGAAGGCGAATTATCTGGTTGACGAAGCGCCGGCGGAGACAGAGACGGCTTCTGCGAAATTGAAAAATTCGCCGCGTTTGGAACTGTTGACCGGGCACCCGGATTGCACGTTGTGGGAACGGCTCTCGACTCGGATGGCAGGTGCTACCAACATCGATGTGCTGGCGTCGTTCGTTCAAGTTTCGGGCTTGGCGGTAATCGAAGAGCGGTTGTTCGAAACACTGCAGAGAAACGTTGCGGTTCGGATTTTGGTCAGCGATTACCTGTATATCTCGCATCCAAATGCGTTGGCTCGTTTGCTCGCGTGGCAGGAGACGGTCGGGGACGACGGCGAGTTCCGAGGGGATTTGAACGCTCGACTGGTGCGGATGAAATCACTGACCAGCCGGCCGGCCTCGTTTCACCCGAAGGCATGGCGAATCATGGATGAGCATGGTTCGCTCGTCGCCGTTGGTAGCAGCAACCTGTCCAAACCCGCTTTGCAAACGGGGGTTGAATGGAACTTGCTTTGTTCGAGCCATGGAGGCGAGGGCGTGCCGGACGATTTCGCCCACGTGTTTGATGAGTTGTGGCGATCAGCGGCTCCGTTGACTGTCGATTTGGTGGAATCGTACCAGCGGGAGGCCAAAGCCTACCGTCAGGAAAACTTCCAACCCGAAAGAATCGACACCACCTCGATTCCCGAGCCTCGGCCTTGGCAGGCGGCCGCTCTTGAGTCGCTCGCAAACCTGCGTGCGGACGGTTTTTCGAAGGCGTTGATTTCGGTCGCAACGGGAATGGGGAAGACTTGGTTGGCCGCCTTTGACGCCAGGCAAGTCGGGCAGTCGCTGGGGCGTCGTCCGCGAGTGTTGGTGATCGCTCACCGCTCGCACATTTTGATGCAGGCGGAAAGCGTTCTTTCTCAATTGCTCGACGATGTGTTCAAGCAAGGCGAGTCGCTGGCGTCACAAACGTCGTGGTATCTCGGCTCACGCAGTGACATCGACGGCGAGTTGGTGGTCGCCTCGATTCAAAAGCTCGCTCGTCCCGAAGGTCTGAAACGTTTGGCGAACGAACACTTTGATTACGTGATCATCGACGAAGTTCACCATGCACAAGCTCCCACGTACCGCCGTGTGCTGGCGAAGCTGGACGCCGGTTTCATTCTGGGGTTAACGGCGACGCCTGAGCGGGCTGACGGCGTCGATGTGGTCAGCATCTTCGATGACAATTTGGCTTACCACGCGTCCATCGGAACGGGCATCGAAGAAGGGGCGTTGGTTCCGTTTCACTACGTTGGTATCCGGGACACGGTCGACTTTGATCAAGTTCCGTGGCGGAACGGTCGCTTCGACCCAGAGGAACTGGAACATCGCGTCGCCACGAGCGATCGGATGGAGCGCTTGTGGAAAGCGATCAACGAGCATCCCGGTCAGCGAACGATCGTGTTCTGTTGCTCGCGGCGTCACGCTTTGTTTGCACGTGATTGGCTGCGTGCCAAAGGTGTTCGCTCGGCAGCGGTGTTTTCTGGTGGCGGCGGTGATAGCTACGGTGAATCGCTGGAACAGTTGCGTGACGGTTCGCTGGAAGTGTTGTGTGTGGTCGACATGTTCAACGAAGGACTGGATATCCCGGCGGTCGATCGTGTGGTGATGCTGCGGCCAACAGAATCCAAGGTTGTGTTTTTGCAGCAACTCGGCCGCGGTCTGCGTGCCAGCGTGGGCAAGACTCGCTTGTTGGTGATCGATTTCGTCGGCAACCACCAATTGTTTGCTCGGCGAATGCTGCACTTGTTGTCGCTGGGCAACCACTCGGCTCAGTGGGGCGATTTGCGGAAGTGGATCCAGGGTGCATCTCCGGAGTTGCCCGAAGGTTGCTTGCTGGATGTTGAATTGGAAGCACAGGATCTGCTGAGGCAATTCTTGCCACCGGGACCAAAAGCCGGGGTGGAGGCATATCGCGGGTTGCGAGATGAGTTGGGACGACGCCCGACGCCGTCGGAATTGGTGGCTCGTGGGTACATCCCAGGAACGGTCAGTGCAAGTGCGGGAAGCTGGTTTGCTTTTGCCGCCGAAGAAGGTGATTTGAACGATGCGGAACAGGCAGCGTTGAAGCGGTTCGCCGATTGGTTCAAGACGGTGGAGACGACCAGTCTGAACAAGTCGTACAAGATGGTGGTGCTGCGCGTGTTGCTGGATCAATCGTCGTTCTTTGACCCGGTTGATTTGGCCGCGTTTGCCAAGCTGTGCCGAACGCACATGTTGGAGCATCCCGTGTTGCGGCGAGATTTGCTGGAAGGAAAACACGCGGTCGACCATCGCAACGCAAGTGACGCGGAGTGGATGGCATGGTGGATCAAGTGGCCGATTGATCGATGGTTGAATTCTCAGAACGGTACGCGATGGTTCAAACGGACGGGCGACCAAATGCAGTTGGCGATTGACTGTCCAGAGGAACTTCGCGGCGTCCTTGAATTCATGACCGAGGAATTGGTCGAGGGACGCTTGGCTCGCTACATCAAGACCAAGCGATTGAAAGAGCCAGCCGGGGTCGCGACTTCGTTTTCAGGGAAGGTTTCTCATACGAAAGGGAAGCCGATTCTTTTCATTCCGACTGTCGAGGA
>NZ_JBICHO010000236.1:0-11245 GCF_043100905.1 Rhodopirellula sp. JB055
TGGAAGCAGTTCCAGGAAAAGCCTCTA
Organism: Rhodopirellula sp. JB055; assembly: GCF_043100905.1. Taxonomy (NCBI): domain Bacteria; kingdom Pseudomonadati; phylum Planctomycetota; class Planctomycetia; order Pirellulales; family Pirellulaceae; genus Rhodopirellula; species Rhodopirellula sp. JB055. Next base: position 28 of record NZ_JBICHO010000236.1, read on the forward strand.
AGCTTCAGTCCTACGAGACCGTACCGCAAACCGACACAGGTGGACGGGATGAATATTCCAAGGCGCTTGAGAGAACTCAGGAGAAGGAACTCGGCAAATTGATACCGTAACTTCGGGAGAAGGTATGCCCCGGTAGTGTGAAGAGCCTGCGCTCGGAGCATGAAGGGAAGCACTTTTCGAAGCCCCGGACTACTACGCCGCCGAAGCCGATGCGATCTTCCTGAACGACTTCGGGGATCCAGCCCAAGAATACGGCTTGGATTTGCCACCGGACGAAGGCACCGACATCGACAGTCGTCCCAACCGATCCGCTGCCGCGGTGGGGACCGCCACACAGACCCCGATCCCAGCCTCGATCGGTGGTTTTGTCTACCGCGATGACAACGATTCGGGAACCAAGGACGCAGGTGAAATCGGGTTGGGCGGAGTCACCGTTCGGTTGATCCCTGTTGACACGATCGCGCCACAGAACCAACTGGAAACCACCACCAACGCCGACGGTTCGTATCAATTCACGAACCTGATGCCGGGTCGCTACCGCATCGTCGAAGTCGACCAGCCCGCTGATTTGGAAGACGGCAAGGACGCCGCTGGTACGATCGACGGCCAAGTGGTCGGGACAGCGATCAATCCAGGCGATGAAATCCGCGACATCGTTCTCGGTGGTGGCGATGTCGGGGTGGAGTACAACTTCGGCGAAGTCCCGCTTGGATCGATCGGCGGTTTCGTCTACTTGGCCGCACCAGGTGCGGATTGCGACGGCGATCACGACGAAGGCGACAGCACGCCGCTGCAAAACGTAGAAGTTCGTCTGATCGACGAACAAGGCAAACTGGTCGCGACCACGCGAACCGGCGCGGACGGCAGCTACCTCTTCGATGACCTTCGCACCGGTGTGTACGAGATCGTTGAAATCACGCCGGACGGATTGCTGGACGGCGGATCGCATCCTGGGGAGATTCGCACGATCGCATCGAATGTCTTTGTTCCCGTCGGTGGATCCGTCGATGGTGGACGAATCACCAACGTCGCGTTGCCACCCGGCGGCGAAGGCCACGAGTACAACTTCTGCGAAGCCGCTCCAGGATCGTTGTCCGGGCAGGTCTATCATGATCGTGACAACGATGGCACTCGAGACGCGGGCGAAGAAGCGATCCCCGGCACCGAATTGGTGCTGGTTGGCTCGGACGGAAACGTCGTCGCCACCACCGTCACCGGTCCCGATGGCGAGTACAAATTCAGCGGTTTGACAGCGGACACCTACCGCATCATCGAAACCCAACCGCTTGGCTACATCGACGGCATCGACTCGGTCGGTCAAATCGACGGGACCACCGTTGGTGGATTGGGGTCCGATTCCGACAGCTTGGTCAGCATCACGCTGCGTCAAGGTTTGCACGGCGTCAACTACGACTTCGGCGAACGCAAACTCGCTTCACTCAGCGGACGCGTTCACGTTGACTTCGACGAAGACTGCTTCAAAGATGACGACGAACCAGTCCTCGAAGGGGTGACCATCACGCTGGTCGATGACAACGGCAATCAAGTCGCACAGACGACAACGGACGCCGACGGTCGCTACTACTTCACCGACCTGATTCCCGGCAACTACACCGTCATCGAAACGCAACCGGAAGGCTACTTCGAAGGCGGCGCCAAACCGGGATCCGCCGGCGGCGTCACGGAGAACCCTAGCCGCATTGGTTCGATCACGTTGACCTCAGGCGAAGTCGCCGTGGACTACGATTTCTGCGAGCGGCCTCCTTCGGAAATTTCCGGGATCGTGTACGTCGATCGTGATGCGGATTGCTTCCGCGATTCGGGCGAAGAAGGCCTGTCAGGCGTTCGCATCGAACTGGTCGATGAATCCGGTGCCGTGATCGCCACCACGCTGACGGATGCATCAGGTGCCTACAAGTTCAGCAACTTGCCAGCCGGCTTCTACACCGTTCGTGAAATCCAACCGAGCGGATACTTCCACGGCGGTCAGAAAGCGGGCAGCCACGGCGGCGATGATTCCCAAGCCGATGTGATTTCGACCATCGACATGGGCTGGGGCGAAACCCTGACGCAGTACAACTTCTGCGAACTGTTGCCATCCGAGTTGTCCGGCATTGTGTATGTCGACAAAGATGCGGATTGCTTCCGCGACGCAGACGAGATCGGTCTGACCGGCGTGATCGTCGAACTGTTCGATGAAAACGGTGCCTTGGTCGACAGCACCACCACCGACGCCAGCGGTGCCTATCACTTTGGCAACTTGAAATCAGGCATCTACACCGTTCGCGAAACGCAGCCCGAAGGCTACTTCCACGGCGGACAGATGGCAGGCTCGGGAGGCGGCGATGATAGCGTCGCCGACGTGATCTCAGTCATTGACATCGGTTGGGGCGAAACGCTCACCGACTATGACTTTTGCGAACGTTTGCCGTCGGAGATCTCAGGGATTGTCTATGTCGACAAGGATGCTGACTGCTTCCAAGACAACGACGAACCCGGCCTCAGTGGCGTCTTGATTGAGTTGTTCAACTCGGCCGGTGAATTGGTCGCCACGACCACAACCATTGCCGATGGCTCGTATCACTTTGGAAACCTGCAGGCAGGTGATTACACCGTTCGCGAAACGCAACCAGAAGGCTACTACCAAGGCAGCCAAATGGCTGGTAGCGCGGGCGGCGATGACAGCGTTGACGATGTGATCTCAGCGATTCCTATCGGTTGGGGTGAGTCGCTGACCAACTACGACTTCTGCGAGGTTCTGCCAAGCACCATATCGGGGATGGTTTGGGCCGACACGGTTCGCAACAGCGTCTTCGACGACGGAGAAACTCCGCTGGCCAACGTGGTCATCGAGTTGCGTGACGAAACCGACCAAGTCATCGCGACGACCCAAACGGACAACCAAGGTCGTTACACGTTCGATTCCTTGCCACCGGGAACCTACTCCGTTTACGAGTCGCAACCCGAAGGCTACTTCCAAGGCGGACAAATCGTCGGCGACTTCGGCGGCCGAATCCTTGGCAGTGACATGATTGGGGAGATCACCATCCCCGGCGGCATCAACGCCACCGGTTACGACTTCCCTGAATTGCCACCGGCAACGATCTCGGGATACGTCTTCCAAGACGGTGAGAACTTGGTGCTCCGAGAAGCCCCCAGCCCAGAAGACTTGCGTGACTACCGCGATGGTGAACTGACCGACGACGACACCCGTCTGGCCGGAGTCACGCTCGAACTACGAAACGTTCTCGGCAGACCTGTCGACAGCGCGACTGGAGCACTCGCAGGCACGTATGGCACCGAGACCATTCGCGTCACCACCGACGAAAATGGGTTCTACATTTTCAGCGGCTTGCGTCCCGAAACGGTGTACTCGGTTTACCAAGTCCAACCAGAGGGCTTCATCGATTCGCTGGACACGCCCGGAACGCTGGGCGGTTTGGCAATCAACGTTGCGGACTTTGTGTCCGATGGCGGCGAAGGAACCTTGACGTTCCCAACGTCGGTTCAAAACCTGATGGCGGACTCATCCACGGATCCCAAGTTCGACGCAATCCTGCAGTTGTTCGTGGGCGCAGGCCAGACCAGCACGAACAACAACTTCAGCGAGATCGCCATCGAAGATCCGCCGGTCTTCCCACCACCGGAATACCCGGCCGAAGACCCAATCACTCGACCGTTGGTTCCGATCGAAACGTTCGAAACCCCGATCCGCCCCATGGCATTCGGAATCCACTTGGATCCGCACCATCAATTTCTGTTCGCCGATGAATGGCAGGTCAGTTGGCACTTGAGTGTGATCAACGGTGGATTCCCGCGTGGCGATGGTGCCGAGTCAGGTATCGTCCAAGCCGACGAGTTCACAGAAGACGGCGATCTGATTCGCCCCGCCAATTTCCGTTTGGAACTGGACGGCGAGACGGAAGATGAAAAAGGCGAGCGAAAAGGCAAGCTACCAAGCTCGTTGCTGCGAAACGATCTGATGACGGGACTGTGGCACATTCAAATGCCCACCGTTCGAACATTGGCCGCGCAGTCCGAATCCAGTTCTCACATTCAAATGGGACACCCCGATGCGAAGGCACTCACCGGTGACTTCAATGGCGATGGTGTTGATGAAGCGGTGCTGTACATCGGCGGACAATGGTTCGTCGACCTCAACGGCAATGGTAAATGGGACGCCGGCGACATGTGGGTCCGCTTGGGAACAGAACTCGATCGCCCTGTCGTGGGTGACTGGGACGGAGACGGCAAGGACGATGTCGGAATCTTCGGACGTCGCTGGGAAAATGATTGGGCTCGCATTCGACGCGATCCCGGTTTGCCAGACCCAGCCAATACCCGCCGACGTGGCCTGTCTCGTGACGAATTGGTCCCACGCGAAACGACCGTCAACGAAGACCAACAACGGATGTTGATGCGTGGCGAAGACGGCGGCTTGCTGGCCGACGCAGTGGACCACGTGTTCCAGTATGGCGAACAAGTCGACACCCCCATCGCGGGTGACTGGAACGGAGACGGCATCGACCAAATCGGTGTCTTCCGTGGCGGCCAGTGGTTGCTTGATGATGATGCCGACGGTCGCTGGACAGGCAAAACCAAACCCCACGACTTTGGACGTCCCGGTGACGAACCGATCGTGGGTGACTTTGATGGCGACGGCATCGACGAAATCGGTGTGGTCCGTGGCGATGTGTGGATCATCGACAGCGATGGTGACCGCAAGTTGACGGCCAACGACAAACGCATCGTTGTGTCGCGAGAGTCCGCCGACTCACAGCCAATTGTGGGTGACTTCAACGGCGACAACATCGACGAACCGGGCTACTACACCGACGCCGGCTGATTTTGAAAGCAGTCGGCCAACCGTGCACCTTGCATTCACTCACCCAAATGGGCGTTTGAAGTTCGCATCAATTGCCGCCTTCATTGCCTGGAACAGGAGCACGGATTCGCTTACCCTGCAGTCCGTTTGAACGAGTCTTCGAAAGAAGCCCCACTCCCCCTCCATGATTGAGCTGATTGAATGTCCGACCGCATCGTCCTTCGCACCGGTGAAGCTCTCGTCGCTGGTGGTCCTCCCTTCACCGCCGCAGAACCTGAGGTCGTCATCGGCGAACTCGACGGTCCCGTTGGCACGGCCTTGGCCACGTTGACCGGTGACCAATCCATGGGCCACTCCAAAGTTTTCGCGATCTTGAACACTGACATCCAAGTCCGTCCGGTGACGTTGTGTGTCAGCAAAGTGACTGTCAAAAACAGCCGCTACACCAACATCCTGATGGGCACCGTCCAAGCAGCAATCGCCAACGGCGTGCTGGATGCGGTTCGTGCCGGCGATCTCCCCAAAGAAAAAGCCAACGACCTTGGCATCATTTGCAGCGTGTGGCTGAACCCCGGTGTCATCGATGACGACAACTTGGACCACAAGGCATTGTTCGACATTCATCGCAAAGCGATGGCACAAGCGATTCACAAAGCAATGAACAACGAACCATCGATCGATTGGTTGCTAGAAAACCAAGACAAGATCACGCACAAGTACTACCAAATGGGTCTCGACGGCAAAATCTAATCTGGCAGAAGCACGTCATTGGTTGGCTCCGGACAATCGATGAACCCAAGGTTCACTCACGCAAGTTCACGTCGCGAAATTCATGATGCTTATCGCGACCTGATCGGTGCGGTTTGGCACCGCGCTAGCGAGGGTTAGCGGGGGGGGGGTAGCGGACGTTAGCGGAACAGTGAGCTGTTGGCAGGCTCTTCACTGCCCTGCCCGTCCAACGCCGCAATCCATTCCGCCGGGTCATTGCCCAGGTCTTTTCCGGTGCTCTCTCGAAGAGTTTCGATCACCAAGTCTTGCGTGGCAGGATCTCGGTCACGAAGCGCAAGCTTGAGCGAATTGGTTGAGACGTCTCCTGGGTGTTTGCCCAACGCAGCGATGGCGGCATGGCGAACATCTTTGTCTTGCGATTCCCCCGCAATCGCCGCCAGCAATTGAGCCGCTTTTTCTTCGGGCCGCTCGCCCAAAGCACGACACGATTCCATGCGAACCTTCAGGTTGTCGTCTTTCAAACCCTTCGCAACCAAGTCGAGAGTGTTGGCAGCCTTGGAACGCCCTGCTGCCAAGATCGCCAATCGACGCATCTCTGCACTGGGATCATTTTCATAGATCTGCTCCAAATGCGGGGTCCAGGTTTGCTGCTGATCGGCAGGCATCGCGATCATCGAATCTGCGAGCGTCTGCAATTCTTGACGGCGTTTATGATCGGTCACGCCGATCGCCTCATCCGCCTTCCACTGACGCATCGTGAAATAGGGATTGACATGCTTGAGCGCATACATTGGGCCATCGTGACAGCCACCGCACAGCACCAAAACGGGAGCCGTCAGGAGGACAGACATCAACGGAACGATCGACTGAAAAAGGCGACTCGCCATGCGTTTCATCCAAGACGGGAAGATTCATTGAACAATTTCAACCTTCGACGTATCAAAACCGCAGGCATGAAAAAAACCCCAATTCGTTCGAAGGCAGTTTCACACCGATGCTCCAACTGGCACGAATGGTATCCCTTGCTCATCTGGCGGGCGTGTCCAGAAACTTGTTCTCTACCAACCGATGGAATAAGGTCTTCAAGGACTTCCCATCCGGGTTGGCTTTTCCCGTTTCGCCTGAGGTGCAACCCAAGAACGGGCTCTTCTCAGGCATACGTCACCGGTCCAAAATCTTTCCCCTTGCCGATGCCATCTCGGCGGTAAAGCCTTCCTCATCAAACGACAAGCGTCTTCTCAATGACAAGCATCCTGGGGATTTCCGCGTTCTACCATGATTCTGCGGCAAGCCTTGTCGTGAACGGAGAGATCGTTGCAGCGGCCCAGGAAGAACGCTTCACGCGGAAAAAGCACGACTTCCGCTTCCCACAACATGCAGTGGACTATTGCCTCTCTGAAGCTGGTTTGCAGCCGGAGGATTTGAGCTACGTCGTTTTCTACGACAAACCGCTCACCAAATTCGAACGACTGCTCGAAACCTACCTCGCTTATGTGCCGTCCGGGTACCGTTCCTTTCGCCAAGCCATGCCGCTTTGGTTGAAACAAAAACTGCATCTGCCTCGCGAACTTGCCAGTGGCTTGCATGACCGTTTTCGTGGAAGATTCGTGTTCACCGATCACCATGAATCGCATGCTGCCAGCGCGTTCTTCCCGTCTCCCTTTGCAGAGTCCGCGATTCTAACCCTCGATGGTGTCGGCGAATGGTCGACTTCCTGTGTTGGTACGGGACAAGGCAATCGCATCGAACTGATGGAAGAACTGCGATTCCCTCACTCGCTCGGACTGCTCTACTCCGCCTTCACTTACTACACCGGTTTCCGAGTCAACAGCGGCGAATACAAACTGATGGGATTGGCTCCCTATGGCACCCCCGTCTACAAAGATCTCATCCTCGAGCATCTGCTGGATCTCAAAGACGACGGATCTTTTCGCTTGGACATGCAGTATTTCAATTACTGCCAAGGGCTGACGATGACGTCGCGGCGATTCCACCAACTTTTTGGCGGTCCGCCACGTGCCCCCGAATCGGACGTGACCCAACGCGAAATGGATTTGGCCGCTTCGGTGCAAGCGGTCACAGAAGACGTCGTGTTGCGATCAGCCCGACACGCACATGAATTAACAGGATCCAACAATTTGGTTCTGGCCGGTGGCGTGGCTCTTAACTGCGTCGCAAACGGTCGCTTGCTGCGTGAGGGCCCCTTTGAAAATATCTGGATCCAACCGGCTGCTGGCGATGCAGGTGGTTCGCTCGGCGCAGCTCTGTTCGCTTGGCACCAACTTCTCGACAACCCCCGAGACCGAACTGCGGAGAACGACCAAGCGACCGACGCTGTCAAACTCGACTCCCAAAAAGGCTCTTTGCTCGGCCCAAGCTTTTCGGAAGGCCAGATTTCTCAAACGCTCGATCGTCACAACGCAGTGTCAACGCGTTTTGAAACCGAAAAAGAACTCTGCGATCGAGTCGCCGAATTGATCGCAGAGGAAAACGTGATCGGCTGGTTCCAAGGGCGTATGGAATTCGGCCCACGCGCGCTCGGAAACCGAAGCATCCTTGGCGACCCTCGCAGTGAAAAAATGCAGTCGGTGATGAACCTCAAGATCAAGTTCCGAGAATCATTCCGCCCCTTCGCACCGATCGTCCTGCGTGAACACGCCAGTCGGTACTTCCAATTGAGCGAAGACCAAGAGTCGCCCTACATGCTGATCGTCGCCCCCGTCGCGGATTCCATTCGGACACCGCTTGGAAGCGACTACGATACTGCCTTTGGATTGGACAAACTCAAGTACTGTCGCTCCAGTCTGCCTGCCGTCACACACGTGGACCACTCGGCTCGGATCCAAACGGTGGATAACGTCCGCAACCCGCTGCTGCATCAACTGTTGACATCGTTTCATGATTTGACGCAGTGCCCAGTTCTGATCAACACCAGTTTCAACGTCCGCAGCGAACCCATTGTCTGCACCCCAGAAGAAGCCTACCGATGCTTCCTGATGACCGAAATGGATGTTCTTGTCGTCGGCCGTCACGTGCTGCTGAAATCGGAACAACCCACCGACGCGTCAGCTCAAGCACGAGTCCAGCACTTGGCCCAATTTGAACTCGATTGATCCCACAAGAAAGCTTCCCTCCCGATGGCCCTTGCAGAACTCAACTGGAATCCGAACAGCAGGCAACTCCGGCAATTCGGATGCCTGAGCGCCGTGTTCTTGCCATTGCTTGCGTGGCTATCAATTGGCTCCCTTCCGGCAATCATCATCGCCGCGGGAATTGGAATCGTGGTCGGGATTCTTTCGTGGACCGCCCCCAAGCTGATTTCGCCGCTGTTCATTGGCCTGATGCTGATCACCTTTCCAATCGGAATCGTCCTCGGCGAACTGGTGATGCTGGTCATTTATATGTCCGTATTTCTCCCCATGGGAATTGCTTTTCGTCTCTTCGGAAGGGATCGACTGCAAAGGCGCATCGATCGCAATTGCAAGAGCTACTGGAGCCCTAAAAAGCAACCGAAATCGGCCGCAAGCTACTACCGCCAGTCATGATGAAAACAATGAAAAACGACGACAAAAATGAATTCGAAAAAGCCGGTGAGGACAAACCGCTCAGCATTGTTGGCGAGTTCATCTTGTTCATGCGAGAGAACAAGGCATGGTGGATGACCCCCATTCTGTTGTCCCTGGCTTTGCTGGGATTGTTCGCCCTGTTGGGTTCGACCGGCGCAGCACCGTTTATCTACACGCTGTTCTAACCCTCGCGTCCTTCCACGGTCACGTGAACCGAACCATCTTCAGCGGACACGGTCTGAACGTTGACGTCGAGAAATCGCTTCAGCACGTCGATGTGAGTCCGACTGTGCAGTGACAACGGTCGCGTGCGAAATTCGCTGCGATGACCGCTGTGTGCCGCCAATCCCATCGGCAACAACAGTTGATCCGCAAGGTACACACCCACCGGCACTTCGCTGAACAAATGAGTTCGGGCGTCGCGCAGCGTCGCACGCGCGACTTGCTCCGCTTTGACACCAACCTTGCCAAACCCAATGATCAACTCGCAAACGTTGTCAAACGCAAGCTCAATCATCACCACGTTGCCGGGACCACCAGCCTGCTGAACATCGACGACTTGGAAGGCCTTTTTGTCCCATCCGGTTTTCCGCGCGATCACATCACACTCCCGCTGGCCGACCAATTCCGGGATTTTGGAAACCAGTGCGGTGACTTTGGGTTGAAGTCTTCCGACTCGGTCCGCCAGCGTAATGCCTTCCATCCCAGTCGTCGGCTGGACCTTCATCGCGATCCGCCCGCCACCGGACGGATAGAATCCATGGGACTCGATGTCGACTTCCACCTCCGCATTCATCTTTGCCAACAGAGGCAAATAGCAACGCGAAAAGAAATCGAATGGCGGTGCCCAAGCCGCATGCGTTCCACCGCCGATCGAAATCGTGGACGGCGCATCAGCATGCAACAACACCGGCAGGATCGTCTGAGCAACCAAGATGGCGCTGCCCGCCGAACCCACTTCAAAGTGATGTTCGCCACCAGACAATTTGCCGGGCACCAACGTCAGTTCCGTTGAACCAAGCCGGTCACCCTCCACTTCGCCTGAACAAACCGCGCGGATCGCACGCAACCCGGCCAGATGCTGACGAAGCAACCCGGGCTTCTTGCGGCCGCCGCGAATGTTGGTGATGCGAGCCGGTTGCCCCGTGACCGCCGCGAGGGCGAGCGAAGAGCGGACAATTTGCCCGCCTCCTTCGCCCTCGTTTCCATTGATTTCAATCATCAGCTTTGCTCGCATCCTTGATCACAAACCGTGCTTTCAATCGAGCCACTTCGCTCGCCAACCCAGCCGACTTCACCGAACGCAAGACTTCATTGAAATCCTTGTACGCTGCCGGCGCCTCATCGATCGGATACTTACGGCAGTTGCTCAAGATGTCGTTGGAATCAAATTCCGAGTCCACCGTCGCTTGATCCAGCACACGCTTGGCATGGCGCCGTCCAAGCGTCCGCCCCGCGCCATGATTGACGCTGTAACAAGACGCCGATGCACCCTCATCAGCCACCATCACCGCCGACCCATCTCGTGGATTTCCAGGCAGTAATATCGGATGCCCAGATTTCGCAAACGGAGTGTTAGCAAGCGCATGATGTCCACCCGGCATCGCTCGCGTGGCTCCCTTTCGATGCACCCATGCGGGTCGATTGTCCACGATTTCCTTTCGAGCAATGTTGTGACTGATGAAGTAAACCAAATTCCCACGCGTTCCTGGAATCACTTCTTGAAACGCTTCCAATACGAGAGCATTGATGAGCAAATGGTTCACGGTCGCGAAGTTCGCTCCCAGTGCCATGTCATCGAGATAATCATTCGCTTCCTCCGATCCCAATGGAGCGTAAACCAATTGGCGATCGCCCGCAGGAAGCGGAATCCCCCATCGATCAAACTTGTCCTGCAAGGTACGAAACTGCCCCGACGCCAAGTTGTGTCCGAACCCTCGCGATCCACAGTGAGACAAAAACGCGACATTGCGATCACGCAAACCAAACGTCTGGGCCACTTCACGAGCACGATCGTTGTCGCCAACTTCCACCACCTCGCATTCTCCGAAGTGATTCCCGCCTCCATAGGAACCGAGTTGCTGCATCTTGTCACTGA
>NZ_JBICHO010000237.1:0-4985 GCF_043100905.1 Rhodopirellula sp. JB055
ACTTTGACATGGCGTTGCCAATCGGTTCCGCTCAAACCATCAGCAGCCCCTTCATCGTCGCCTCGATGACCGAAACGCTGGATCCACAACCGACGGACAAGGTGCTGGAGATAGGCACCGGCAGCGGTTACCAAGCCGCCGTGCTCAGTCCCTTGGTGGCGGAAGTCTATTCCATTGAGATTGTCGACGAACTGGGCACCCGAGCCGCTGGCGTGCTCAACCGCCTGGGATACGAAAACGTCCACACGCGAATCGGCGATGGTTTTCTGGGTTGGCCGGAGCACGCACCGTTCGACAAAATCATTGTCACTTGCAGCCCCGAATCCGTGCCCGTTCCGCTGGTCGAACAACTTCGCGAAGGCGGGTCGATGATCATTCCCGTCGGGGAACGTTATCAACAAACGCTGTACCGGATGACCAAACGGAACGGCAAACTGGTGCGGGAACCGCTGCGTCCAACCTTGTTCGTTCCCATGACTGGCACCGCGGAAAACGCTCGCCAGACACTTCCTGACCCGGCCAATCCCAAGGTCGTCAACGAAGATTTCTCGGACCCGCCCGGAGCCGATGATCCAGAGGGCTTCGTACCGGGGTGGTACTACGGACGCCAAGTCCAGCAGATCAGCTTGCCGACGCCCGAAGCCGAGGGAGCCGAAGATTCCGGACTGATCCGCTTCGAAAACGAAACTCCCGGATTGGGGGCACACTTGCTGCAGGGCATTGCGATTGACGGAACGAAAGTCTCGTTGGTTCGATTGTCGGCTCGAGTGCGAACGGAAGATGTCGTCAAAGGGCCCGATGCGGATTCGTGGCCAATGGTCGCAATCAGTTTCTACGACGAACTCAGGCGTGACCTGGGAACATTCTCCATGGGCCCCTACCGGGGCACTCGCCCTTGGCGGGACGACAGCCGATTGGTTCGGGTCCCTCGGGCAGCCAAGGAAGCCATCGTGCGAGTCGGACTATTCGGTGCGACAGGCACCTCCGAATTCGATCACGTGTCGATCGAAAAAATCGGCTGAATGTCAAACGCGTGCGAAGATTCCCGAGCGCACTCACGGCACCAGCAATCCAGCGATTTTGAGGTAACACCATGACAACGCAATCCGATTATTTTACCCAGACTTCTTGATCGGCAACGCTGGTCCGCTATCCTGGCGAAGGCGACGAGCCCCCAGATTGAATGGCTCGCAGCTTCCAAGTGCAATTCAAGCCGAAACGATCGCTCACTGTTGTGGTGACAATCGATCGGCATTACCAAGAGTCGCGTCAAAAGGATGGAGAATCGTTTATGAGGTGCATGCAAATGTTGGCATGCCTCACGGTGGCGCTCAGCATGAGCGTTACTGCAGAGGCGGGTGGCTCCTACGGGAGTTACGGCAGTAGCGGTGGCAGTAGCGTCGTCTACGGCAGCAGCGGCGGAAGCAGCGGTGGCGGATTGCTCGCTGGCCTGCGTGCTCGCATCGCAGCTCGCCACGCGGGCTCTTCGGGAGGCTCCGTGGGAGCTTCCTCCGGCGGATCGTCAGGCGGATACACCGCCGCCTACGCTTCTTCCGGTGGCTCATCAGGAGGTTCTTCTGGTGGATCCTCAGGCGGTTACTCGCGTGGGTCCTCCGGTGGCGGACTGCTCGGCCACTTGCGGCAAAAAATCGCTCGCATCAAAGCTCGCCATCACGGCAGCAGTGGCGGATACGTCGTCAAAGCCAACTACAGCAGCGGTGGCACGTCCTACAGCAGCGGCGGACGTTCGTCCGGCGGCAGCAGTGGCGGATACTACGCTCCTTCGGTTTCGTATTCGTCCGCTTTTTCAGGCGGAAGCAGCGGTGGCAGCTCCGGCGGGGTCAGCTACGTCGCTCCCGTCACTTACGCCGCACCCGCGATTTCGCACAGCGTTCCAATGATCGAATCGGCCCCGATTTACTCGGCACCGATCCAAGGCGAAACGATCATGGGCGAAACCATCATCGACGGTGGCGCTCCTGTGGGCGAAACCATCATCGATGGCTCGGTCATCGACAGCGGTGCTTCTTACGAATCCCGCAAACCAACCTTGGATGACGACGCCGCGTTGTTGACCGTTGCTGTCCCAGTCGAATCGGCTCGCGTGACGGTCAACGGGCACGAAACAACCAGCGACGGCATGGTTCGTCAGTTCATGTCGCGTGGCCTGAAAGACGGTTACCTCTACACCTACGAAGTCGTCGTGACCTACGACGTCGACGGTGAAGAGCGCACCGACAAACGAACCATCAAACTTCGTCCCGGCGACATGGAACGTTTGGTATTCAATCAAACCGAAGCCGCTTCGGATGAAGAAGCCAACGAAGAGGAAGAAGAACAGTTCAGCGTCGTTGAACCCGCTCAACCCGAAACCGTTGTTCAACTTCACGTTCCTGCCGACGCAAAAGTCGTTCTGGCTGGCAACGAGACCAATGGCTTCGGAACGGTTCGCACCTTCCGCACCACTCAATTGGCCGCTGGCGAAAACTGGGAAAACTACACCGTTCGCGTGGAGTTGGAATCCAACGGTCGTCAACTGAGCCAAGAACGGACCATCAACGTTGCCGCTGGCGACACCGTTGAACTCAACTTTGACTTCGACGATCAAGCCATCGCGATGCGATAAGCGGTCTCGAATCGAAAGAAACATCAACCGCACCGGAGTGAATTCACTCGGGTGCGGTTTTTTCATGCGCCGCCCCAACCACCTCCACAGAAACCTTCCCTGCGAAACCACTGGCCTGAGTCACACTATAGTGGAACGTCTCGTTCGAACCTTCGCGTTCGTTTGATCTCCAACTCCCGTCGATCCACCGCTGATCCCAGTGCTGCTCTCACAATCCGCTCCCGAAATCTGCCGACGCCAGGCGATCTGGTTGCAAGCGGTGGTGCTGTTGGCGGCAACCCTTTCAAGCAACCACCTATATGCGAACGGGTGGAGTGTCTTCTCGTCGGAGCTTCGACAAGCTGAATCGGAGCTCGAATCTGCCAAGGCGGAATTGAATCGGCTGGGCCCGGTCGTTTTAAGACAAACGTCGCCACATGTCGGCGGCCAATCTCAGATGCGTTCCACGCCGCCACCGCAGGCCCCATGGATTCAGATCGATCTTGGCAGCGAGCAGGCTTTCGATCAAATCCTTCTCGTCCCCGCGATCATCGGATCGGCAAATGAGGGATTGGAACCGTATGCCTTCCCAGAGCAATTTCGAATCGATGCATCGAATTCTAAAGACTTCGAAACGTTTCAACTTCTCTATCACTCCGCGGAGCATGATCTCGACACCAACAGCCCGCTGCCGGTCGTGATGGAAACCCCGGGAGCGAATGCCCGGTACCTTCGCGTCACCGTCACGCAGCTTGCGAATGTGACCGGACGTTGGACATTCGCGTTATCGGAGATCATGGTGCTTCAAGGCGATCGCAACATAGCCTTGGGTGCTTCTCCACAGATGGTTGACACCACCCATTTGGCTCCGGTTTGGTACGAAAGTTATTTGGTCGATGGATTGACGCCACTCGGCCCGCCAATCATGCCGCCTCAGTCGGCGGACGAGTTGCCGACCTACGACGGTGTCTTTTTCCAGTCAGACAACGCGGGAGACGAAGTCTGGTTTCAGATCGACTTGGAGGCAAAACAGACCTTTGATGAACTGCGTCTGTTCCCTGTTCACGCTCGACAAGGCGCTGACTACCCGGGATACGCATTTCCCCTGCGGTTTCGAATCGAAGCATCCAACTCCGAATCTTTCGACAACCCTCGTGTACTGTTTCGAACGCAGTCCAACTACGAAAACCCCGGCAACAACCCTGTCACCCTTTCAGTGGCCGATGCCAGCGCTCGCTTTGTCCGATTCGTCAGCGAACAAGGTTCGTTGGGCAACAGCAACAAAGTCGGACTTGCGGAATTCGAAGTGCTGAGTCACGGCGTCAACCTTGCCGTCAGCAAGCCACTGACTGCGAAACATTGGCGTGGCGATCGGGCGTTGAGCTTGCTCGTCGACGGCGAATCCAGCTATGGAAAAATCCTTCCACTGAGTGAATGGTCCAAGCGTTGGAAACGCATTCGCGAATCGCGTCAAAGGATCCAGTCCACCGAGCAGAGCATCGAGCAGTTGACCGCCGTGGCCAAGCAAAGGGCAGGGCGGACCGCAATCGCGCTGGGCACGCTGGCTGCTGCCGGTCTGCTTTTGCTCGTCTGGATCCAGCGAAGACGTCGTTCGCATCAACGAGCAGACTTTCGAATGCGACTGGCTCAAGACCTGCACGATGAGATCGGAAGCAACCTCGCTGCAATCGCTCGGATCGGTGAAGTGGGTGAGGCGATCGACAACAACGCCGAGACGCAGGAAGACTGGCGTTCCGTTCGCGAATTGGCTGGCGAGTGCACCGACTCCATTCGCGAAACATTGTGGTTGTTGGGCGGTCCCAACCGAAGCCAAGACTGCTTGGCCGATCAACTTCACGCCATCGCGAATCGCATGTTGCCGGGGCTGGATGTGCAATGGGAAGTTGATCCTCGGTTTCGAGCGTTCAGCCCCAACGAAGCGACGCAGCGTGAACTGGTCATGACTTTCAAAGCGATACTCGCCAACATCGCTCGCAGTGCCAACGCCACGATTGTCGCAATCTCGGCCAGTCCTCAAGTGAATGGTTGGCGATTGCGGGTCGAAGACAACGGCGATGGCTTTGATGCGGATCAATGGGCGAACCGAATGGAAGTGCGTGGCATGGGATTGGACGGGATGACCAAACGAATCAAGAAACTTGGCGGGTCACTGACCATCGATTCAAAACCAGGGCAGGGCAGTCGCCTGACGATTGAGATCGCTTCTTAGTGGTCTGTCACAGCTAAGAGTGAGGATTGATCGTAGTGGTCGCGGCGCCGAAGGCAAGGAGTTGTAGCCCGTTCAGGACGGGGCGCCACCTCCCCGCCCCAAAGAACCCAACATGGAAAAACACAGGCGGGGGGCCCCCGCGAGGGACGC
>NZ_JBICHO010000238.1:0-16744 GCF_043100905.1 Rhodopirellula sp. JB055
CATCTTTTCGAACGTCGGAACGATGAACAACATGATGAACGTCAGGATCAACGCGGCGACCAAGACCACGATGACCGGGTAGATCAACGCCCCTTTGACCTTTCGCTTGAGCGATTCCGCCGACTCCAAGAAGTCCGCCAAGCGGTTCAGAATCGTTTCCAACGCGCCGCCGGCCTCGCCGGCTTTGATCATGTTGACGTACAAGCGACTGAAGACCTTGGGGCACTTCGCCATCGCCTCGGACAACGTCGAACCACCTTCGATCTCGTCGCAGACATCCATCAACGCGTTCTTGAGCTTGCCCGGCTTCTGGTTGCCTTCCAGGATCTTGAGGCTGCGCAGAATCGGCAGCCCTGCGTCTTGCAGAATCGACAACTGGCGAGTGAACGCACAGATGTGCTTCGTCTTGGCACCGCCGATCGCGAAGGGACGTTTCTTGCCACCCCCGGCCGCGGTTGCACCTGCCGCCTGTTTCTTGACGGCGATTTTGGTGACGAAGTAACCCATCTGACGGATGGTGGTTTGGGCTTCGTCCTCGTTGGCCGCATCGATTTCGTCCCGGATCTCTTGTCCGGTCGCGTCCATCGCTTCAAAGGTATAAGTCGGCATGGGATTGCTTCTGAAGTAAAAAGGGCCGTTCTCGGCGACTAGCTGCTAGCGGTTAGCTATTAGCTTTCTGAGGAAGATAATGTGAGTGATTCTTAGGCACTTCGAAGTCGCTGGATGAAACTGCGAAGCATGCGTTGGATTTCGTTGAGTTGTTTGTAAATCAGGTCAAAAGCGGATGAGTCGATGTAGCCGAGGTCCTTTGCGAGTAACAGTTGATAGTCAGCCTCACTGGCGGACCCCATCGCGATGTCGCAAAAGCGAGCCAGTTCGCGATCGGTTCCGCGTCCGCAACCTTCGGCCAGATTCGTGGGAATCGAAGCAGCCGAACGTCTGAGCTGAGACGTCAATCCATAGGCTTCGTCGCTTGGAAAACCTTTCGTCAATGCGTATACCGCGAGAGCGAACTGATGGGCTTTGGCCCACACAATCAAGTCTCGAAAATCTTTCATCTGATCGTTCCTTGTCCCCGTCCTCAGCTAGCTGCTAGTCGCTCAGAGCTAGTCGCTTGAAAGCAACTCGCAGCGGCTTCGCCGCTAACCATCTACCACTGTCTCTCGGACGATTTCGTCGAGGGTGGTGACTCCGTCGCGAGCCAGGCTCATGCCGAACTCTCGGAGGATCACCATCCCGTCACTTTGGGCTTGGACTCGCAGTTCGTCCGTGCTGGCGTTCTGCATGATCATTTCGCGAATCGTGTCGTTGAGAACCATCAACTCAAACAACGCGATCCGGCCTTTGTAACCTGTGTTGTTGCACTTCTCGCACCCGACGCCTTTGAAGTAGTCCGTCGTTTCGATCTCCTCGCGGGACATCCCAAGTTCCATCAACAAATCGCTGCTGACGCGAGTCTTCTCGCGACAACCGGTGCAGATTCGGCGAACCAGTCGCTGAGCCAAAATGGCTTCGACAGTCGCGCAAATCATGAAGGGCTGGATCCCCATGTCCGTCAACCGAGTGACCGTGCTGGGGGAATCGTTCGTGTGCAGGGTGCTAAACACCAAGTGACCGGTCAGAGCGGCCTGAATCGCGATTTCGGCGGTTTCCAAGTCGCGGATCTCGCCGACCAGAATCGTGTCCGGGTCCTGCCGCAAAATCGCTCGCAAGCAAGACGCAAACGTCACGCCAGCGTCGGAGTCAATCGGGATCTGAATGATCCCGTCGATGTCGTATTCCACCGGGTCTTCGGTGGTGATCAGCTTCTCGCTGATGTCGTTCAGTTCGGACAACGATGAGTACAGCGTCGTGGTTTTGCCCGACCCCGTTGGGCCGGTGACCAACACGATCCCGTTGGGACGATCGATCGCCGAGCGGAACCGAGTCATCATGTCCTCGTCCATCCCGACGTTTTCGAGTGACAAGTTCACCACCGAGCGGTCGAGCACTCGCATGACGGTGGACTCACCAAAGATCGTCGGCATCACTGACACTCGAAGGTCGACGGGGTGACCACCAACCATCAATTCGATCCGGCCGTCTTGAGGCATCCGGCGTTCAGCGATGTCGAGGTCGGCCATCACCTTGATTCGGGTCGTGATCGCGAACGCCAAGTGACGTGGCGGTGGCACCATTTCGTAGAGCACGCCTTCCGATTTAATCCGGATGCGGAACTCATCTTCAAACGGTTCGAAGTGAATGTCCGATGCGTGGTCCTTGATCGCCAGCAACAACACCATGTTGAGCAGTTTGCGGACGGGAGCCGAATCGGCCAAAGCCTCCGCGTCGGTGATGTTGAATTTCTCTCCGTCCAAGATGCTCGCAGCGGCCTTCAGCTCTTCGTCTTCGGCCAGATCCGCAACCAGTTTTTCAACGCTCTCGGCTTCGCTGTCGTAATACTTCGTGATCGTTTTATTGATGTCCGCTTCGGTCGCCACCAGGATTTTGATGTCGTAACCGAGGAACGTCCGCAATTCGTCTTGGATGTTCAAGTTCTGGGGATCGCACGTGGCGATCGTCAACGAATTGCCTTCGAACTGAACCGGAACGCATCGGTACAGTTGGGCCATCGTTTCGCTGATCTTCTCCATCACCTCCGGTTCGAGCTTGGCGTCTTCCAGTGACACCGTCTGCATCCCCATCTGCTCTGCCAAGCCTTGGATGAGTTGCTCATCGGTGATCAGTTGCATGTCCTCGGCGACTTTTCCGAACAGCGCACCGGGCTGCTGCTCTTGCTCGTCCAGCACGATTTGCAATTGATCGTCGGTGAGAAAACCGAGGTCGACGAGGATCTGTCCGATGCGACGTGGGGCCATGGTTGATGAGCGGGAAAGAGGCACAGGGCCACAGGGCCACAGGAAATGAAAATCAACGTCGAGCCAACGGAACAAAACGCACTGAGTCGCTGTGGTCCTGAGGCCCTTTCAACTTCTAGTCTTCTTTAATCGGAATGGGGTCATCCCCCAGCCCTTGTCTGGCTTGCACAATTCGTTTGGCCAAGTCATCCGGTCGGTGAGCCTTGGACAACACGTCTTCCACCGAAACGCGATCCGCTTTCCAGTGATTGAACAACGCGTCATCCATCAACTGCATCCCGAACTTGGCACCCGTCTGCATCGACGAGTTGATCCGGAACGTCTTGTTTTCACGAATCAGGTTGGCGATGCCGGGCGTGACATTCAGAACCTCGTACGCGGCACAGCGGCCACCACCAATCTTGGGCAGCAACGTCTGAGCGACCACGCCGATCAGCGTCGATGCGAGCTGGGTTCGGATCTGGTCCTGCAAGTTCCCCGGAAACGCGTCGATGATCCGGTTGACCGTGCCTTGAGCACTGTTCGTGTGCAGGGTGCCAAACACGACGTGCCCCGTTTCCGCTGCACTGATGGCCGCTTCGATTGTTTCCAGGTCGCGAAGCTCGCCAACCAGAATCACGTCCGGGTCTTGCCGCAACGCACGCCGAATCGCCTCGGAAAAGCTCGGCACGTCCACGCCAACTTCGCGTTGGTTGATCGTGGATTCTTTGTGTTCGTGATAAAACTCGATCGGGTCTTCGATCGTGATGATGTGGTGGTCAATGGTCTCGTTGAGCAAGTTGATCAGCGACGCAAGCGTCGTCGACTTTCCCGATCCGGTCGGCCCCGTCACCAGGAACAACCCACGAGGGCGGTGGACCATTTTGACGACAGCCTCCGGCAAACCAAGCTGCTCGGGTGTCAATTTGTCATTGGGGATTTGCCGCAGCACCATCGAAATGAAGCCACGCTGTTTGAATACCGAGACCCGAAAACGGGCCAGTTCGCCGAACGCGAACCCAAAGTCGGTTGAGCCTGTCTCCTGCAATTCACGCTGGCAACGTTCCGGCGTGATCGATTTCATCAACGCGACGGAGTCTTCCCCTTCCAGCGTCTTCGTTTCCAACTTCCGCATCCGACCGTGCAAACGAAACACAGGCGGCTGACCAACAACGATGTGAATATCACTCACACCTTGCTTCACAGCGGCTTGCAGCAGTTTGTCGATCAGCACGGTGGCCATGGAGAACGCCTGACAGGGGGTGAGAGCACGAAGAAGGAGAAAAGGGGCCTGCGGTCTGGTTGAAATTCACCGGCGACTTGGCCAGCCAGCAGTGACCCGGTGTTCCAACCGGCCACGCCCAGGTGATTCGCGAGAAAAGACGAGTACGAATCACGCCAGAGCAACCGGCATCCCGCCAGATCGTTCGGCTACGGGACAGTGCGTCCCAGAAAAGTCGCCCAACACATGAACTCCCGTGCCAGACGGTGCCATTATGC
Source organism: Rhodopirellula sp. JB055 (assembly GCF_043100905.1). Lineage (NCBI taxonomy): Bacteria > Pseudomonadati > Planctomycetota > Planctomycetia > Pirellulales > Pirellulaceae > Rhodopirellula > Rhodopirellula sp. JB055. Next base: position 4,338 of record NZ_JBICHO010000238.1, read on the forward strand.
GTGAAACACGGCCAAAGGCAAAGAAATTCGCGTCTTGTCGCCCGAATGCACGACCAGCCAACCCTTCCGGGGCATTTGCAAGCAACCCTGACGTGCAAATTGCGGCCGCTTGCCGCGGTAGCCAAAACGCGAAGCCCCGCCACTGCCGTGCGGGTTTCCTGACGACCGGCAAGCGATCGATCAAGATTGCAAGCCGGCCTCCGGCCCCCGATTCCCTCGCCACTACAGCGACGACAACTCTTTCGCGATGTGGCTGAGAGCGAGCGCCTCTTGCTCGGTCTTCTTGGCCACACGGTAGACCTCGTCGAAGGTCGTGATCCCGCGCACCACCTTGAGCATGCCATCGGCGTAAAGCGTTGACATGCCGTTCTTTATGGCCTCTTCGCGAATCGTCTTGGTGGTGGTCCCCTTGAACATCAGTTCGCGGAGCTTGTTGTTGATCAGCATCAATTCGTAGATCCCAATCCGGCCGCGGTAACCAGAACGACCGCAGTACGTGAAGCCCTTGCCCTTGCTGAACTCGGCCTGAGCGAGCATTTCGGGTGGGATCTCCGAGTCATCAATGATGCTCTGAGGCGGCTGATAGCGAACCTTGCAGCGAGGGCAAATCGTCCGCACAAGACGCTGGGCCAGCACCGCAATCACGGAACTTGCCACCATGTAGGATGGTACACCAATGTCCACCATGCGTGATATAGCACTGGGCGCATCGTTCGTGTGCAGAGTACTGAAAACCAAGTGTCCAGTCAGTGAAGCTTGAATTCCCATCGATGCGGTCTCATGATCTCGCATTTCACCCACGAGGATGATGTTGGGTGCCTGACGCAACATGGCTCGAATGATGCGAGCGAAGTCGAGTCCGATCTGGTGCTTCACTTCGACCTGGTTGATCCCGGGCAAGTAATACTCGACCGGGTCTTCGGCGGTGATGATCTTGCGGTCGGGCCGGTTCAACGCATTGAGCGACGCGTACAGGGTGGTGGTTTTGCCGGACCCTGTTGGGCCGGTGACCAGCACGATTCCGTTGGGGCGGCGGATCAACGAGTTGAAGTTGCGGAAATCACGTTCGGACAAACCGAGCTGGCGGGTGCCGACTTTGATGTTGTCCTTGTCCAGCAACCGCATCACGCAGGACTGGCCGTGGTTGGTCGGAATGATGCTGACCCGCAAATCAAGCTGCTTGTCCCCGACGGTGATCTTGATCCGCCCGTCAGTGGGGCGTCGCTTTTCGCTGATGTCGATCTTGGAGAGGATCTTGATCCGGGCGATGATGGCAGACAGCATCCGCCGGGGGGCCGCCTCCCGCTCGACACAAACGCCGTCAATTCGATAACGGATTCGGACACGATCTTCGAAGGGTTCGACGTGGATGTCGCTGGCCCGCAGCTGCACGGCTTCGGCGATCATCAGGTTGACCAGCCGGATGACGGGGGCCGAATTGTCGTCGACGGTCTCCTCCCCTCCGCCGGCGGTGTCTGATTCGGTTTCGGTGAAGTCGATGGCGGTGTCGGTGAACTCCTGCAACATCGAGTCAGCCGATTCCCCTTCGACCTGCCCGTAGTATTGGTTGATCGCCCCGTTGATGGCTTCTTTGGGAGCCAAGGCGGTTTCGATTTTCCGGTTGAGGATGAAACGCAGCTTTTCGATCGTTTCGAGGTCAAACGGGTCGGCGATCAGGATCGTCAGGGCGCCGTCTTCTTCTTTGAACGGGAGCACGGTGTTTTCCCGTGCGACCGATTCCGGCACCAATTCGATGACCGTTTCACTGATTCGCTCGCTGCGAAGGTCCACAAAGGGGATTTTGTGGAACTTCGCCAGTGCCATCCCGACTTCCTCGGGGCTGGCGTATTCCATTTTGACCAGGACGTCGCCGATGTCCGCATCGGTGTTTTTCGCGACTTCCTCGGCTTCGGACAACTGATCGAGACTGATGACGCCCTGTTGGAGCAGCAAATCGGTGAAATCTTGCATCGTCCGGCTCATGGTGAATTCCTTCGTCGACAGAAAAGCTTGGTAGCCGAGAACTTACAAAAAAGAAGCCCGGCGACGTGATCTTAGGATATCACGAGGATGCAGGGCAGGTTACGAAATTCTGAGCTCTGGCAAGCAAATCAGAGAGCGAGGATGGTGGGTGGCATCGTTTTTTCATAACCCGAAGCGTCAGCGAGGGAAAAACGATGTTGACTTCGCCTCGCTGACGCGTCGGGTTATGAAAAAACCAAACCTCACGCAAAAGCGCAACTTCAAAACTGACGCGTGGAGTTTCCATTTGAACGGGCTCGAGAGCCCGTCGTACGGCGAGCACGAGCACGAGCACGAGCACGAGCACGAGCACGAGAAGCCATCCCCTCACTGTGGCCCTGTGGCCCTGAGTCCCTGTGGCCCTTTCCCACTGGCCAGTGGCCACTGGCCTCCGGCCCCGGCCTCAGGCTGGAGCGGGGCGGCCGTAGTAGAACCCTTGCGCCAGATCGAAGCCGACTTCTTGGCAAGCTTCGGCTTCTTCGATCGTTTCGATCCCTTCGGCGAGGGCTGAGATGTCGAGGTCTTGGACCATGCTGACGAGCGAACGCAACATTCGCATCCGGTTGCCGTCGATCACGCTCAGCCCACGAATCAAACCAATGTCGAATTTAACGTAGTCCGGACGAGCTTCGACCAACTCAGCCAATCGGGCTTGGCCCGCTCCGAAATCGTCGTAGGCCAGTTGGATGTCCAGTTCCTTGAGCGTCGAGTGCAGACGACGCATCTGATCGGGATTGGTGACAGCGGATTCGTGAATTTCCAACACGATCTTGGTGTTCGATGCCATCGTTCGAACCTTGGACAACGAGTCGATCAACGACTGGCCGTCTTCCATTTCTTTTGGGTGAGTGTTGACGAACAATGTCGGCAGATCAGGAAGTTCCCGACCCACTCGAAGCCCTTCCCAACGCAGCAGGCGACTGAGTTCGACCTCGAGGTTGAGTTGCTCGGCGGCTTGGAACATCGCGCCAACCGATTCCAAACCGAACACACTGCCTCGCCCGAGGATTTCGTACCCAATCATCCGTGCCCCCACCACCGTGACGATGGGTTGGAAGTGCGGCCGCACGAGTCGCTGGCTCATCAAACGGTCAAACTGAACCAAAGCCAACGCCTGATCACAGACATTTTCGGAGATCGTTCCCGCGGTGACTCCGGTGGGAGATTGACGCCGAACTCGGAAGGGAGCTTCGGCGAAGTGAATCAGATCCTCATCGCTCACCACGACCGGTTCGGTCACGCGGTTTCCATTGAGGTACGTGCCGTTGGTGCTCTCCAGATCCCGGACAATCAATTTGCCATCGACCAGCTTGAGTTCAGCATGGTTGCCGCTGACGGTCCGAAACTGCAGTTTCATCGCGACGCCGGATTTCCGGCCCACGATGAACGGTTCTTGATCGATCGGTGTGTGCTGCAATGTATCGCCAGGACTCGTCGGGCCAGACAAAAACCAAACGTCTTCATGGACGACGGTGCTGCGACGAAGGCGGTCGATTGGAAGGCTATCAACGGACGCCATAACAACAATTTCACGGAGGAGCATGCGGGAAAAAGAGCCTCGACCGAAACGGCGGTCTTTCGCTCTGCGTCAAAGCTAGGTCACCAGTCGTGAACAAACGCTTCGTGAACAAGAAATTTCTGCAATTGCCCCAAGCTGTACTCAGGAAGACAACAGATATAACCAGAGACACCGCCCCCCCGAATCGATTGTGCGGGTTAGCAGGATCGTGCCAGGTTGCTGGAACAGACGCGTGCAGGACTCGAGTGACAGGTCGTTGAGCATCAACGAAAAAAGGCCGGCTTCTTGCGAGAGAAGCCGGCCTTTGGATGTCACTGAGTGATCACCAACGAGCTCGTTTAGCTGCAACCCATTGAGTTGCCACAGTTGTGGCACAGGTAGCAGTTGCCGTTGCGGACCGTGATGCTGCCACAGTTGTCACAGCTGGGGGCATCCGTTTGGAATCGTGAGAACTGGTCGGCTTGCCCGCCCAACCCGTCGGTCGACCTTTCAGCCACCGCACCGTTGGCACTTCCACCGGCCGAATCACCGGCGGTGTGCCCATTGGTTGCAGCCCCATTGCTCGGTCCGTTTTGCAAACTGGCCAACAACGTGGCTCGTTCGACGAGAGCAACCGCGGCACCGGCATCGGCTCGCAGTTCCGCCATCACGGGACTGTTGTTATTCGCGGTGGCTCCGGCAGGAGCGGTTGTCATGTCGGGGCCGTTGCCACCGGTTTTGGCCGCACCTTCCGCACTGGGGGAATAATCGTTCCCGGACATGAACGTGATGCCCAACCAACGAGCGATGTAGTCGACGACGCTCTTGGCGATGCGGATGTCCTTGTTGGACGTGTGTCCCATCGGTTCGAAACGAGTGTGACTGAACTTGTTGACGATCACTTCCAACGGCACGCCGTACTGCATCGCAATCGAAAGTGCGGTGCCGAAGCTGTCCATGATGCCTCCGATCGTCGAACCTTCTTTGGCCATCGTGATGAACATTTCACCGGGACGCCCATCGGGATACAAACCGACGCACAAGTAACCTTCGTGGCCAGCGATGCTGAACTTATGGGTCAAACTTTGACGTGTGTCAGGCAGACGTTCGCGGCGGGGCTTGTAAACAATTTTCTCGACGGTTTCGACCTTCACCGCTTCGGCTGCGTCAGTCGCTTTTTGCTCGTCGGACTTGGTGTTCAAAGGTTGCGACTGCTTGCTGCCGTCACGGTAAATCGCGATGGCCTTCAGTCCCAATTCCCAGCCCCAGAAGTAAGCATCGGCGATGTCTTGCGGGGTCACATCGGTGGGCATGTTGACCGTTTTACTGATCGCACCGGACAGGAACGGCTGAGCCGCAGCCATCATGGTGATGTGAGCACGCCAGCCGATGCTGCGAACACCGTTGGCTGGATTGAACGCACAATCGAACACGGCCAAGTGCTTGTCCTTCAAACCCGGAGCACCTACGATGGTGTCGTTGGCATCGACGTACTTCAGGATCTCTTCGATCGTGTCGGCGTCGTAACCGAGTTTCTTCAAACCAAGCTTCACGGTTTGGTTGACGATCTTCAACATCCCACCACCGGCAAGCTGCTTGTACTTCACCAATGCGATATCAGGCTCGATGCCGGTCGTATCGCAGTCCATCATGAAGCTGATCGTTCCGGTCGGTGCCAGCACGGTCGCTTGAGCGTTGCGGAAGCCGTACTTCTCGCCGATTTCCAAGACACCGTCCCACAATTCGCGAGCGGCTTCCTTCAGTTCGGCTGGGCCCTCGTCGTTGATTTCATCGCAAGCGTCGCGGTGCATTTGCATGACGCGAAGCATCGGGGCTTCGTTTTCGGCGTAGCCGTCAAACGGCCCGACCACGCTGGCCAGTTCCGCACTGGTGCGGTTGGCTTCGCCGTGCAGCAACGCTGTCAACGAACCGCACATGCCACGAGCAGCGTCGCTGTCGTAAGGCAAACCAGCCGTCATGATGACGCTGCCGAGGTTCGAATAACCCAGCCCCAACGGACGGAACTTGTGGCTGTTTCGAGCAATGGGCTCGGTCGGGTAACTGGCGTGGTCGACCAAGATTTCTTGAGCGATGAAGAACGTGCGGCAAGCGGCACGGAAACGTTCGTGATCGAACGACCCATCCGGCTGGACGAACTTCATCAAGTTGATGCTGGCCAGGTTGCACGCCGTGTCGTCCAAGAACATGTATTCCGAGCACGGGTTCGATGCGTTGATCGCTCCGCTGTTCGGGCACGTGTGCCACTTGTTGATCGTCGTGTCGTACTGCACACCTGGGTCGCCACAGTGCCAAGCACACTCGGCCATCTTGTTGAGCAACTCTTTGGCGACATAGCTTGGTGGTTCGGTGGTCGGTTTGTCGGTGACCCAACGCGTTTGGAAAGTCTCGTTCTTGCGAACCGCTTCCATGTAGTCGTCCGTCAAACGAACTGACAAGTTCGCGTTTTGGAAACAAACGCTGGCGTACGCTTCGCCGTTGAAGTTCGAATCGTAACCTTCGCGAATCAACGCGTGTGCCTTCTTTTCTTCGGCCCATGTGCACTCGATGAACTCGAGAATGTCTGGGTGCCAGACTTTGAGCGATTGCATCTTGGCTGCACGACGAGTCTTGCCGCCCGATTTCACGACGCCAGCGATGGAGTCGTAAACACGCATGAAGGACAGTGGGCCCGATGGCGTTCCGCCACCCGACAATTTTTCGCGTTGGCTGCGGATGGTCGACAGGTCGGTTCCGGTTCCGCTGCCGAATTTGAACAACATCGCCTCGCTGCACGCCAGACGCATGATGTCTTCCATGTTGTCATCCACGGACTGGATGAAACAGGCTGAACCTTGTGGATATTCGTACGGGTTGTCGGGCTGGGCGGTGGTGTTCTCGGTGCGGTCCCAGTGCCAGTTACACATGTCGCCTTCGACGTCGTACTGGGCGTGCAAACCAACGTTGAACCACACTGGGCTGTTGAACGCACCGTGCTGGTGCAAGCACAACCAAGTCAGGTCGCGGTAGAAACGCTCGCCGTCTTCGGGAGTGTCGAAGTAACCGTCCGCCAGTCCCCAATCGCTGATCGTGCGAGTGACGCGGTGGATCAATTGGCGGACGCTGCGTTCACGTTCCGTGGGGTTTTTAGGGTCGCCGTAGAAGTACTTCGAGACGACCACATTGGTCGCCAATTGGCTCCACGAAGACGGGACTTCGCAATCGGTTTGCTCGAACAAGGCGTTGCCCGATTCATCTTTGATCGCAGCCGAACGCAAATCCCAGGCGGTGGTGGCGAACGGGGTCCGGCCATCGTCGGGGCAAAACTTTGATTCGATCTTCAAGCCGGCGCGATCGCCTCGCAGAGCGGTACCGAACTTCTCGCGGGCGTACTCGACGCCATGTTCCGAATCGACCTTTTCCAAGGCGGGGTCATTGGCGGGGAGACGGGAGGTGGCGTTCGACTCGGGCAGAACAGTGGACATAGCGTGTCACAAACTCCTTAAAGAGATCGTCCGTGGACGGTGCACCGGGTGTTGCCGTTCGCGGTCCTCGCGAAACAACCGATTCCGTCAAATTAGAAATGAGAGCGGCCGTCGCCACTGAGCGCTACTTCCGTGGGCGAAACGAGCTACCGGGTGATCCAAGGGTCGATATCGGATCATTGATCGTCAAAATCGATGCAAAAAGATTTGCTATCACTACCGGTAGTGGTTTCCATGCCGTCGAGGCACTACATGTGGGCGACGGCGAGAATATTAGAGGTTCCCGCGGCGGTGTCAATCTCGAAATTCAAACTGCCGTAACCAGCGAGCAGCAATCGGTTTGCGCGTGGACCCCAAATCGAACACGGACAGCTTCCCAGCCCGAACTGGCTGACGTAACCCTCGTTGCAGTGAAGAGTTAGTGAATCTCTCGCGAAAAGATTCAACCGCCGTGGAAAACTTGTCGGGAATCATTTTTTTCTTCTCACCTCGCACCAACTGCCTGGTCAGTTGGGGAGGTCGTGAGAGGTGGGTAAGAGGTAGTGGAAAGAGGCTCAGGGCCACAGGGTCACAGGGTCACAGGGTCACAGGGGTGCAGGGGTGCAGGGGTGCAGGGGTGCAGGGGTGCAGGGGTGCAGGGGTGCAGGGCAACTACTTTCCAAATTCACCCTCCCCCCTGGGAGGGTCGAGCAAAGCGAGGGGAGGGCTCTGCACTGGATCCAGCGCACAACCCGCCCCAACCCACAGTGGGTCGACCCTTCCGTTGGGTCGGGATGCGAGCGGCGAGCGGCGAGCGGCGAGCGGCGAGCGGCGAGCGGCGAGCACGAGCACGAGCACGAGCACGAGAAGCGAGAAGCGAGAAGCGAGAAGCGAGAAGCGAGAAGCGAGAAGCGAGAAGCGAGAAGCGAGAACCAACCCACTGTGGCTCTGAGCTTCTGTGGCCCTTTCCCCCTTCCCCCCCTTTTCCCCTTTCCCACCTTGACCGGTGTGGCGGGATCCGATTATCGTCAGACCCATGAGCGGACAACTTTGCCTCCTACTGAATCTCGACCTCGGCCTTCTAGCGAACGGCCTGAGCGGATTCGTGGTGGACGCCTGACGGCGGTTGTCTCAATTTTCCATCGAATGAATTTGCCCGGGCCGCACTTGCCGCGACTCGGGTTTTTTTGTGCCCGAACGCAGTGCGGCGGGTGCGATTCCGGGGCTCCGAAGTTTATCTTCTTCCCTTTCTAAGATTGCAGTCCCATGTCTGACCAACCGACACCTGATGCCATGAACCAGTCCGCCGAAGCCCCGTCCTCTGAGAACGTGGCCACTCGCCAAATCCGAATCTTCGACACCACGCTGCGTGATGGCGAGCAATCTCCCGGTGCCAGCATGAATTTGGCGGAGAAGCTCGAGGTCGCTTCGGCGTTGGTCGATTTGGGGGTCGATGTCATCGAAGCTGGTTTCCCAATCGCCTCCCCAGGTGACTTCGAATCGGTCCGGCAAATTGCCACGACGGTCCGAGGAGCCACCATCTGCGGGTTGGCTCGTTGTGCAGAGAAAGACATTGATCGGGCGTGGGAAGCGCTCAAGACGGCCCCTCAGGCGCGGATCCACGTGTTCTTGGCCACCAGCGCCATTCACCGCGAATTCAAGTTGCGGATGACGCCGGACGAAATTGTCGAACGTGCCGTCGCGGGGGTTCGCCGAGCCGCTTCGCATTGTGACGACGTGGAGTTTTCGCCCGAGGACGCTTGCCGGACCGAGCATGATTTCCTGTGCCGTGTGGTCGAAGCCGCGATCGACGCGGGAGCCACCACAATCAACGTGCCCGACACGGTCGGCTACACCACGCCGGGCGAAATCTATGATCGCTTCAAGATGTTGCGGGACCGGGTTCCGAACATGGACAAAGCGGTCCTGAGCACGCACTGCCACGATGACTTGGGCATGGCCGTCGCAAATTCCTTGGCCGCGGTCGACGCAGGCGCTGGACAGATCGAATGCACGGTCAACGGCATCGGTGAACGAGCCGGCAACGCGGCGCTCGAAGAATTGGTGATGGCGATGAAGACCCGCGAAGATTTCTATCACTGCCAAACCAACATCAATTCAAAACGTTTGGTCCCCGTCAGCCGATTGGTCAGCAAGACAACCGGCATCAATGTGCAGCGCAACAAAGCGATCGTTGGTCGCAACGCGTTCGCGCACGAGTCTGGCATCCACCAAGACGGGATGCTGAAGGAACGCACCACGTACGAGATCATGTCGCCCGAAGAAGTCGGTTTCACTAAAACCGATTTGGTCCTCGGCAAACACAGCGGACGCGCCGCGTTGGCTGATCGAGCCAAGCAGTTGGGCATGACGTTGACCGGGGAACAATTGCAAGAAGTCTTTGAAGCCTTCAAGGAACTCGCCGACAAAAAGAAAGAGATCTACGACGGTGACATCGTCGCGTTGGTCCAGCAAAAGATCAGCGAGACCGTGACTCCGGAATGGACACTGGTCGATTACGAAGTCACCAGCGGCAGGAACCAAACCCCGAAGGTGCAAGTCACGTTGCGACGCGACGAGCAGGACTTCACCGAGCAAGTCGCTCAGGGGGATGGACCGATTGACGCGGCTTTCTGGGCGGTCGAAAAGATCACCGGCATCCATGTCATCTGCAAAGACTTCCGCGTCCGAAGTGCGACGCTGGGGCGTGACGCGATCGGTGAAGTCAACTTGGAAGTCGAGCATGAGGGCAAGACTTATCGTGGCACCGGCGTCAGCACGGACAGCGTCGAGAGCACGATCCTCGCCATGCTCAACGCGATCAACCGCATCGTCGCGGGCGTTGCCTCCGACCCCGGCGAACTGCCCCAGCCCTGATCGCGGACGCAGATCCGCCGTCCCACGTTCAACGTCGCTCGTTGGAGCCCCCAGCGAGCCGTGCATAACCGTAGCTCACTGGGGCCCTCCAGTGAGCCCAGCGCACATCTTTTGAAGTTGCGCTTTTGCGTGAGGCATTGGTTTTTCATAACCCGACGCGTCAGCGAGGCGAAGTCAACATCGTTTTTCCCTCGCTGACGCTTCGGGTTATGAAAAAGCTGACGCTTCGGGGTTTGAGAAAAGCGCAACTTCAAAACGCGTTAGCAAGGCCTCAGTTGAACCTACCTTGATCGCGATCGTCCGGAATTCGCCGGACGAGAACGGGCCTAATGGCCGTCGGCTGATTGGAGCAACGATTGCCTTTCACCGTAGCTGGAATCGCCAGATTTCAGACGGACACTGAACGACCTTGCTGACGCGGCGGGTTGTGATTTTGAGCGCCCGAATTCTGGCGAATCCGGCTACGTCGGTTTGGTTTGATCCGCTTGTCTTGGCACCATGCCACACGCGACTGCGACGGCCAACATGGGAATAACCGGTGAACGCATCCGTGGGTTGCTCCAGTACACGCTGTGCACCCCGGTCAGCGTGATCACCAACGCGAACGCAGGCCAAGCATTGGGATGCCACCACGAACGACGGTGCCTGGCAATTCCCAACACAGCCATGCACAACAGTCCCGTCTGATAGAGCCCGATCACCAGCACGATCATCATCGATCGATCGGGCGTACGAGCAGGAAACGGATGCCAAAGACTCGTCGCCCGAACGATGCACGACCAAGCAAACATCGCCGGCCGATTCGAGATGGTGGACTTTGCCATTTCGTAAGCAACACGATCATCCGAAACCTCGTCGATCCCCCTTTCGCGAGCTTCGTACTCAGCGAAGAATTCGGTCGGATCCCACGGTGTCCGCTCCCAAGGTTTCCATCCATTCGATGACTTGTCCAACGAGTCATAAAACGAATCGTTGTTGGCCAACAGCAACGTGTAGCCGCCATGCGTGGTCGCCCAAACCGGATGCCCAAGCTGAGACACGTTCCGCAACGTCCACAGCCCAACGGTCGCGACAAGAATCAAACCCACGACGCCGCCGCGGGCCACTCGCCGTATCCGACAACTCGGACCGATGAAAAACAACGCTGGCACCAACATCGCCGCCCAAACCAAAAACGTCGGCCGGCATAACACAGTGAGCGACAACAATCCGCCAAACACAACGGCATCGATGATCGGTCGCGAAGGTGAAAGATCACACGACCGGATTGGTTCACCGCCATCCAATGTGACACCCGTGGGCCTTCCGCTCAGCCGCGCCACCCACCACCACCAAACCATCGCGGTCAATGCGGTGGCAATGGTTTCCGTCATCACCAAGGTCGATTGCCACAGCAACATCGGGTCAATCGTCACCAGCGCCGCTGCGATCCAAGCAACTCGCTCAGACCACCACCGGCGAGCGATGTCCCAAGTCAAACCAACCGTCAACACGCCCAAGCACGCATGCAATATGGCCACCCAATGAGAGGCCAAATGCCCATCGTCATCGACAAAGAACGCAAGCAACCACGGGTACAGCGGCGGACGAAACGCGGTCGGGGTCGCCACGTCACCTTCGCCCATCAAACCAAACGTGCCCGTCTGTGCCAAGGTTTCTGCGATCACCCGATAGGCATCCGGATCCGCATCAAGCGAATCCAGTTTGGCGAGCACGATCGAACCTCGCACCAAAAATGCAAGGATGATCCCGCTGACCAACCACAGCCACCGACGCTCACGAAGGGTCATATGCCAAGTTGGGTGACAACCAACGCTCGACTTCCGAAATCGGCCAGCCCTTGCGTTCCGCGTACGATTCGATTTGGTCTTTCGTCATCCGATCGACGGTGAAATACCGGGCTTCTGGATGCGCGAAGTACAAACCACTGACACTGGCTCCCGGGGACATCGCGAAACTCTCAGTCAGTTCGATGCCAGTCGTCTTCTCAACCTCCAACAAGTCAAACAAGGTTCGCTTCTCCGTGTGATCGGGACAGGCGGGATAGCCCGCTGCCGGCCGAATGCCACGGTACTTCTCCGCGATCATGTCGTCGTTGGACAGATTCTCTTCCTTCCCGTATTGCCACTGCTCGCGAACTTGTTGGTGCAAGTATTCCGCAAAGGCTTCGGCACAACGATCGGCCACCGCAGAAGCGATGATCGAACCTTCGTCGTCAAGTTCCTTTTTGAATCGCATCGACAGCTCCTCCGCACCCAATCCAGCGGTGACCGCAAATACACCCAGGTAGTCCATCCGACCACTGTCCACCGGCGCGATGTAATCGGCCAAGGACCGGAAGTCCTTCGGCCCCCGCCGATAAAACACAAAAAAAACAAAAAAAATACACACCCCCCACCAAAACAAAAAAACAAAAAACAAAAAACAAACCCAAAAAAAAAAAAAAAAACACAAACAAAAAAAAAAAAAAAAAAAAAAAAAAAAAAAAAAAAAAAAAAAAAAAAAAAAAAAAACAAACACCCAAAAACCAACACCCACAAAGACAACAA
>NZ_JBICHO010000239.1:0-5240 GCF_043100905.1 Rhodopirellula sp. JB055
AGGAAGTGACGATCGGCACACCTTACGTTGACCAACGAGAGGGGTTGCTTTATGACCCCAGCAATGAGGTTGGTCGAGTGCATTTAGGGGTCGTTCATCGATTCATTTTAGAACAACCGCTTGTCACCAGCAACGAGCCCGAACTCGCGGAAGGTCAATTTGTTTCTGTCGACGTGCTTCGACAAGAACGAGAACACCTGGAAACCTGGAGCCAACTCACGCTCGACGCATTGTTCCCTGCGTCGGTGTGACTGCTTCGCGAACACGAGGCTGGCGATTTGGCGCAGGCTTCGAGTCTGTGTTCTACGCAAATGCAGGCTCTCGCCGGCCTGCCTGATAAATCGGTTGAAGAATCCTTTTTATTGGATTCCTATAGTGTTCTGGTTTCTCAGGTGTCTTATAATTGAGCAACGTCAGCGTGATTTGGCTGGCGACGCGTTTTTACTCATATAGAGGTAGGCAATGGTTCGTTTTTTATGTGGTGTGTCCCTGCTCTTGTCGTTGGCTGTGCTGGGGTGTTCTTCGAGCGAAGGGACGAATATTCTGGAAAATGCTGATCAAGCAAAGATTGATGCCTACAATGCACAGGCAGAAGAGGACGCCAAGGCTTTGGGGAACTACGACGGACCAAAGTGAGTTTTGGTTTTTTATCACTTGAGTTCTGCCGATTGAAACGAAAACAGCGTCGCTCCATTCAATGGGGTGACGCTGTTTTTTTATGCTTCTGAGTGGGACGAACGCCCACGTCACTCGCGCTGTGGATTTGGTCTTTCTGCTATTTATGCAGAGGCGGAATCGTTCGGAACGTTCCCGCCTCTATTGCTTGTTCTTATAGCGATGCTTTTGCCTTTGGATGGGCAGGCCACGCTTTGGTTTTTGCTGCGGTGGCTTAGAATTCGCCGTCGATCACTTCTCTTGCACCTCGTGTTCCTAGGGCGCCCCACAATCCAAATGGGCTTTTTGCACCAGGTTGGTTGTTGCCAGCCGATCCGCCAAGGTAAACGACAGGGTTTTGAGAGTTGCCTGCTTCGATCGAATCCGTGATGAATTTGACCGCGCCATCACCCATCAGGACGTGAGCACCACCTTGGTGTCGGCTGGATGCCGTTGCAACCAAGTCACCGTGTGCGGCACCGTTGGCATCGGTGCAAATCTGCTTGTTCGGTGGCAGGATCGTATGCATCTGGCTGTACACGGGCATACAATCGTGCCAGTGGAATCCGCGTCCCCAGTTGGCATTGATGTTCAGGCCAGAGATCCAGAATTGTGGTCGCTCAGGGTCGAGAGTTGCTTCGAGGAACGATGGGTTCAAGTGGCAGTTTTGTCGTTCACCGGTGACACCGACACCATCACCTCTCGGAAGCGACGTTCGTGAATCGTAGTCACCTAAGTCGGTTGTGATCTCTCCGCACATGATGGTGTTGGAAAGACCATCCGTGGTGTCGCGAAACTTCATTCCTCGCGTCAGGACGAACATGCCGCGGTGGGCGGCATTGGAGTGTTGTGCCGTGCCGCTCGTCGCCGAGTACGGGAAAGTCACACTGCCGTCCTCACCAATTTCGTTGATGTTGAGGTAGGGGTCGCGAGAGCGGTAGGACGAATCGCCCGTGCAGGCGGCGTAGTTGGTACGGCCCAAAGCGGGCAGTCCCACGCCGGGGTCGCTGGGGCAACGCAACGTAGGGATGTCAGTCGCATAGGGTGGGTACTGAAGCTCATCAGGCCTTGGGCCCATGGCCTGCCACGGAGGAGTGCGAACACTCCCGTTGGTGTTGAGAGCCAATGGGTTGCTGATTTGTTCCCACAAGGCTTGTTGCTCAATGAACGCGGTCAGACCAACCAGCATGGAGAGGCGATGGTTCGAGGTTCCGGTGTACGTGTTGACTGGACTGGGTTGGTCCCACAGATCACGCCCACCGGGCACGTACGTGCCAGCACCGTGGATTGGCATCTGGTTGTATGCCGAGTGGTAATTATGGACGGCCAAGCCGATTTGCTTGAAGTTGTTGCTGCAACTCATGCGGCGGGCCGCTTCGCGGGCAGCCTGGACGGCGGGAAGCAAAAGCCCCACCAAAACTCCAATGATGGCGATCACCACAAGCAATTCCACCAATGTGAAACCGCGGCGGCGTGAGATACGTGTGTTCATCTAAACCTCTATGAAACAAAAAATGGATTGCATGCACGTCTCAGAGCTCGGAAATGGATCTCAGGACGAACGGGCATCGAACGATTCAGTGGGGGGAGCCAGGTTTCCAGGTGGGCGGGGCGGTCTGTTGCTCGCCGAACGCCAGAAAAACGGTTTCACTGATGTAATGGTTGATTATCTAACGCACGCTCATCCTGAAGGTTTCCGTGAAAGTTTTGAGCTTTCTTCATTTTTTGAAGAATGGTGGTCTGTCCCTTTCGTTTTTTTGGCGGGATTACTTCCTGTGGTGGTTTTTTTGGATCCTTTCAGGTGGTCTGTGTTTTCTGGTGAGGCGGGGACGGATTCTTCGATTCCCAATCTGATTCCTGTTTTCCTCCTATTGCCAAATCCAAGATTCAATTACTCTTCTGGGCCACAGAAGTCGGCGGCGTGCAAAGTGATGTCGTGAATCGGCTTTTCTGCGACAGGTCTTCAGTGTGATCCTCTCGGCATCGACCCGAGTCGATACCCAATCCGACAAGCGTCTTGATCGATTGCTTGAGGCGGATTCTTTCTAGTGAATGAGAAGCGGCGTCGCGGTTGTGTCGGAATGCAAGGGTTCGAAGGTCCAGAGTGACTGATCGAACTGACAAGCAACCAGGTTCGAGGCTCGGAAAGAGTTTTCTGGTTTGGCATTCCATCCTTACCAATCCTGCCGCGACCTTGACCGCCTGCGAAACAGCAGCGTGGGTGCGGCTACCTTTGTTACCGCACGAGAATTTTGATGTCTGATCATCCCGCTTCCAAAGAAACGTTCGATGATTCCGCGTCCGAGTTGAATTCGCCAGAACAAACTCTGGACTCGTTTGAAATGTCGACCACGGAAACCGTGGTGGATCCCTCGGCACAATGGGCGACTCAGTACGCCAACCCCGTGATTGACCCGAGCGAAATGCCGACGCCTGCAGTCGACGAATCCCTGCTGTATTACCAGGCAGAATGCACCGATGAGCCCGCCGAGGCAGCCATCGAGGCGTTGCCAGAACCAGTCGCCGAACAGGTTTCTTTCGAAGAGAGCGTCGCGGAAGTGAACGCCGTGGCAGTTCCGGCAGAATCTGCGGAGCCCGTGCAGACTGTTCCTGAGCAATCCGCACCTGAGCAGGTTCCATCAGAACAGGTTCCATCAGAGCAGGTTGTGTCTGAGCAGCCCACGCTCGAAGAGCAACCGGTTGAATCCAAGCCCGTTGCTTCACCAGAACCTGCTGTTGAGTCGGAGTCAGTGGCAGAATCGGCGCCTGCTACCCGACCGGAGCCCGTTGTGTGTGACGAGCCGGTGATTCAACAAGTGGTTGCGAAGCAAGCCGAGCCCGTTCGCGAAGAGCCCGCCCAGTCCGCTCCCGTTCAACCGGTCCAAGCGGCTGAACCAGAGAAAGCAAAAGCGACTCCAGAATCAAACGAACCGACCGAGCCCTTGTTCCGAGACCTGGATCTGCGAGCCGAAGTGCAAAAAGCGGTTGCTGCCTCGGGATACGACAAGCCCACGCCGATTCAAGCGGAGATCATCCCGTACATGTTGGATGGCCGTGACGTCTTGGCTCAATCGCAAACGGGAACCGGCAAGACCGCTGCGTTCGCTCTGCCGATTCTTTCGCGTGTGGACGTTCGCAACCGTCGCCCGCAAGTCCTGGTGCTCGCACCCACCCGTGAATTGGCGATTCAAGTCGCTCGATCGTTCACCAAGTACGGTGCGGATCTGGATGGTTTCCAAGTCGCAGCCATCTACGGCGGTCAAGACTACGAACCACAGCTCAAGCAGCTTCGTCGTGGCGTTCAAGTCGTTGTGGGGACACCCGGGCGAGTCATCGACCACGTCAAACGCGGCACATTGGACCTCGGTTCGCTGGATTGCCTCGTGCTGGACGAAGCGGACGAAATGCTCAACATGGGATTCTTGGAGGACGTGCAGTTCGTTCTTGAGAAATCTCCCAAAGGTCGCCAAGTCGCATTGTTCTCGGCGACGTTGCCGAAGCCCATTCGCAAGATCGCGGACGAATATCTGGATGACCCGGCCCGGATCACCATCAAATCGAAAACGATCACCGCTGCTTCGGTTCGCCAGCGAGCCCTATTTGTTTCTCCTCGAGATAAAATCGATGCGTTGGCTCGCATTCTCGAAGTGGAAGAAACCGATGGCGTGATCGTGTTTACCAAAACCAAAGACTCCACGTTGAGCGTTGCTGAAAAGTTGTGCCAGCAAGGATTCTCCGCGATCGCGTTGAACGGTGATATGCCACAAAAGGTTCGTGAGCGAACCATCGATCAACTCAAACGTGGTCATCTTGATGTGTTGGTGGCGACGGATGTGGCCGCTCGAGGTTTGGACGTGCCGCGAATCATCCACGTCTTCAACTTTGATCTGCCACACGACAGCGAGTCCTATGTGCACCGCATTGGTCGGACTGGTCGTGCAGGACGCAGTGGGCAAGCAATCATCTTTTTGACCAACGCTCAGCGTCGTCAGCTTCGGTTTATCGAGAACACGACGAAGCAACCCATCGAAATCATCGACCTGCCAACCGTTGCTGATATCAACGACGCTCGCGTGCGTCGATTCAAACAACGCATCACCGATGTCTCCGCCGAGCAGGACCTGACGATCTTCAAGGACATGATCGCTCAGTACGCGGAAGAAACGGGCAAGCCGATGGAAATGATCGCTGCCGCATTGGCCGAGATGAGCCAAAACGGACGTCCGTTCTTGTTGAAAGATCGCCCGAAAAAACAACGCGAACGTTCCGATCGAGGCAATTCACGCGGGCGTGACTCGTTCGGTTCGAACGATCGTGGCAACCGTGGATCCTTCGGCGACGATCGTCCGCGTCGCGGTAAAGGCCGTCCGCTGACACCGGTCAAGGAAGGCATGACCCGCTATCGTCTCGATGTGGGTTGGCAAGACGGAGTCAAACCCGGCAACATCGTTGGTGCGGTCGCCAATGAAGCTGGCATCGATGGCGAGTACATTGGGCTAATCAACATTCGTGACTCACACACGTTGATCGATTTGCCCGAAGGCATGCCTTCGGACATCTACCAAACACTTCGCAAAACATGGGTC
>NZ_JBICHO010000240.1:0-3287 GCF_043100905.1 Rhodopirellula sp. JB055
ATGGTCAAATACACTTGGGCGCCAGCGCGGCGATGGCGATTCCAGTCAGCAAGCCGCCAACGAGAGCCCCGTTTGCGATTTTCATGTTGATCAGCGGGGTCATGCAAGCGAACATGAAACCAAGCATCAGGTAGACATTGAAGGGAGGAATGCCAACCGGATAGGACGGCTGGAATTTGGGTCGGATCCATATGAATCCAAAGACGCCGAACACCGCTCCGGAGGCTCCAATCGCCATGGGGCCTTCCAGCCAATCGGGAAGGACGACTTGGACGATCGTTCCAATCAGGTGGGAGCCGATTAGCAGGCCAGCTAGAAACAGTGATCCGTGCAAACGCTCAACAACGCTGCCCAGTGTGAACAGGGCCATCATGTTGAAGACCAAGTGCATGGGCGACCCGTGTAAGAACGCAGGTGTGATCAGTCGCCAGACTTCCCCCTTTTTGATCGACACCCAGGGGTCACCTGTTTTTCGGTAGTCGACCTCGCCCGCGAGAGTTAGGCCGAAGAACAGTTTCTCTTCGAACGAAAAGTAGTCGCCTCGTTCCCACCCTTCCAACGTCATGTTGTTGGGCAGATCACGAAGCGGTTTCGGGTTGGCAAAATTGGTCATGTAGCTGATCACGCCACACACCACGATCATGCCGATGACAACGGGGATGTTGCCGGACATCGCGTTTCGACCACCGAATGCCCCCGACCGGCCGCGCAGTTTTTGCTGGGATTTCTTTTGCAAGGCGAGCTTGCGTTGCTTTTCCGCTTCGTCTTCTTTGCGCAAGCGTGCGGCTTCGACGGAAACGTCGAATTTTGCGGCGGTTGGTGATTGATTGAACTCTTCCATGGCTTCTCGAGCCGTCGCGACATCTTTCTCGTCGCGAATCCAGATATCATGGGAGTTTTCGTCGTGGTCGACTTTCGCAGGAATTCTTTGAGTCTGCAGGTAGTCGTTGAATTGGTCCGCCAGTTTGGGATCGGAAAAAGTGCCGATTCGCCGCATATCAATCTTTCTTGTTCGAAACGAAAATGACTTCCATGTTCTACGTTGATCTCGCGAAAATTGCACGGGTGGGGGCACATCGGAGCGGACGTCGGCCTGGTTTCCTGTGCCGCCAAACACGTGGGATGGCGTGGTTGGTTGGATTGCTGGCCTGTCTGATCGCCAGCCCTTCTGCGATCGCCGACGAGTTTCCAACGCCGATCAACACAGAACCTCTCGCAGAATTAGACGCCGATGGCAAGCTCGCCGGGCCGCCGCTGTTGTCGCCTGAGGAAGCGGCCGCCGCGATCGAGATGCCACCAGGATTCACAACAACAGTCTTCGCGAGCGAGCCGGACGTTCAGAATCCCATCGATTTGGCATGGGACAGAAAGGGAAGGCTGTGGGTGGCGGAGAACTACACCTACGGCCAACGCGGGGTGTCCTGGCGAGACGATCAACGCGATCGAGTGTTGGTGTTCGAGGATGAAAATCTCGACGGAGTTGCTGATTCACGCACCGTGTTCATGGACTCGGTCCAGCATTTGACCAGTGTCGAAGTGGGACGGGGTGGCGTGTGGCTGATGTGCCCCCCGCAATTGCTGTTTGTGCCTGATGCGGACAGGGATGCGGTTCCCGACGGTCCACCCCAAGTCATCTTGGACGGGTTCACGATCGCCGAGCAGAACTATCACAACTTGGCCAACGGATTGCGATTCGGGCCGGACGGATGGCTGTACGGACGTTGCGGTGGATCGTGTCCGGGACGCATCGCTTTGCCAGGCACGCCGGATGAAGATCGAACGGCGTTGGAAGGCGGCATTTGGCGATACAACGTGGACACGCGTCATGTGGAGGTGTTGTGTCACGGGACGACGAACCCCTGGGGCCACGATTTTGATCGTAATGGAGAGTTGTTCTTCATCAACACCGTCAACGGCCATTTGTGGCATGGCATTCACGGGGCTCACCTTCACCGACCGTTCACTTTGGACCCGAACCCGAACGCTTATGAGTTGATCGATCAGCACGCCGATCACTATCACTTTGACACGTCCGGCAAATGGCAAGACTCACGTGACGGAGCCGCGAACGACTACGGTGGCGGGCACGCTCACGTTGGCATGATGATCTATCAAGAGTCGACTTGGCCGAAGGAATACCAAGAAGACCTGTACACGTTGAATTTCCACGGACGTCGCGTGAATCGCGAGCGATTGGAACCTCAGGGAACGGGGTATGTCGGCAAGCACGAGAAAGACTTGTTCCTCAGTGACGACGTTTGGTTCCGCGGGATGGAATTGTCCGCGGGGCCGGATGGGAACGTGATTGTTTTGGATTGGGCGGACTTGGGCGAGTGCCATGAGCACTCAGGAGTTCACCGGTCGAGCGGCCGCGTTTTCCAAATTCGCTATGAAGCAGGAACTCCAGACGACGTGGCTGATCGACTGGCAAATCTGAACGAACCCGGAATCAACGTTGAGCAAACGATCGCGTTTCAATTGGCGGGCGATCGTTGGTTTTCACATCAGTCTCGTTTGCAAATCGCGGAAGCGGTTGCCGGAGGTGCCGACGCCAGCGAACTGAACACGGCGTTGTTAAAGCGATTTAAAGATGTCGAGGGAACCAATCCGCAACAACGCTTGCGGATGCTATGGACGCTGAACGTATCCGGCGGTTTGTCTCGCAAGATTTTGTTCGAAGGTGTCGCTGATCCGTCGCCGCACGTTCGTTCATGGTGCTTTCGGTTGATGACGCAACATTGGCCGATCGACGATGTGTTCGGGCCGACCGCGGCAAGCAAAGCAGCGGGAGAGAAAGTGAGTGACGAATGCCGCGCTTATTCGAGCGATTTCATGAAGCATGCCGAGGCCGATGTTGCTTCGGTGCGATTGACGCTCGCGTCGATTCTGCAGCGATTGCCGTTGGGTTTGCGAGGTGAACTGGCGGATTTCTTGACGGAGTTGGATTCTGGTATCGAGGACGCTGATGACCACAACCAAGGCTTGATGATTTGGTACGGCCTGATGTCGAGTGCGGAGAAGCATCCCGATGAGGTGCTTTTCGGCGGTGAGCAGTGCCAAATCCCGACGACCACACGACTGATTTCGCGAGCGTTGGCCGAACGAATTGACCAGCACCCGAAGGAGTTTGCCAGTTTGGTGACGTCGGTGACACGACGCCTGCGCGGCGATCATGATCTGGATGGCAAAGCCAACGTGTCGTGCGCGGACGCGTTATTACAAGGTGTGTCCGCCGGAATCGTTGGAGTTCGAACGGCGGAACGACCGGAGGACTGGAGCGATTTCCA
>NZ_JBICHO010000241.1:0-7568 GCF_043100905.1 Rhodopirellula sp. JB055
CGCGTCCTCGAGCATCGCGAGGTCGGTGTCGGAGTCGCCGGCCACGAAGATGGGCGGCTCGGACTCCGGCTGCCGGGCGAGGGGGTCGGCGCCGAAGATCAGCTGATTGATGAAGCAGCGAGCGATGGCGGCTGTTTTGCCACTACCTGTCGGGCCTCGCCATTGCGGCCAATTTGAGTCGTCACTCCGCCCCGTCGAAGCGATGAGAATGCAAATCGTGCACGTCGTGAATGTTCGCAGAATATTCATCTTGCAGTTGGCCTTGGGCACATGTGAACGGTGATGGCAGGCACTATAACTTACCCGAAAGTCGAGCCAGTGCTTTGCCGTGCCTCTGCCAACTGAGGTTCGCACTGGAGTCTTGTCTCGATGCCTTTGTCTCCAGCAGTTTGATAAGAATTGTCTCATGATGTTTCGATTGATATCCAACGGTTTGTTTTCCTCGGCAATCATTTTTCTTGCCTGGAACGCATCGGCGATTTCGGCACTGGCCACGGAGTCGGACCGATCCGCTCCGACGGCGGCGGTGATTGAGATCGTGGATCCATGGACGAAGCAAGTTGGGCTTCGCGCGGGATTGGAAACGGCTGGTTTCCAAGTCGCTGCAGTGGATCTTCATCAGGCGACTGTGCCAACAGCGGACTTGATCGTCGTTGGTTCATTTGCCAGCGAAGACGACTCGGTGCGGAAGTGGCTGAAGGACAACCGTGATGAATTGGCGGAACGTGTTGCAGCGGGAGCGGTCTTGTTGGAGCTCACCCAGGCCGATCAAACCGAATCGTCAATCGCTTTCTTGCCGGGTTCCCTTTCCGCTTCACGCACGGATCGGGACGGCAACCCAGTGATCGTGCATGCTCCGCAGCATCCGTTGCTGAAGCGTTTGCCACGTGATCCATCTGCAGAAGATCGTTTGTTGTTGCCAAAGCATCATCGGGCCGGGTCGTGGGAAACGCTTCGGGACCAACAAGGTTTCGCGGTCCTGGCGGCGTTGGGAAGATCGACTCGCGACCCCGTGCTGATGGAAGCCGCTCATGGCGAGGGGCGAATTGTTTTGACTTCACTGTTCCTCGACAAATATCAAACGACGGATGGAGAAGTCACCGCCCCGGCTGGTTTTGTGACCGCCTCGCGGAATTTCCTCGGCGGCTTGCACGACTATGTTTCGATGGTTCGCAGCAAGAAGGCCCCAGAGGTCCGACCGACTCCGGCCTACCAAGTTCCCGAGCCGTTGCCGTTCGTGGAAGGTTCCGCGACCATCGTTGCGCTACCCGACACCCAGATTTACAGCCAACGCTATCCGCAGCACTTTTTGGCTCAAACCCGTTGGATTCGCGAGCACCTGAAAGACCGCAACGTCGTCGCGGTTTTTCATGAAGGTGACATCACCAATCGCAACACGCCCGAACAATGGGAGAACGCACAGGAAGCGATGGACGAGTTGTTCGGGCAGGTACCGGTGATCGCAGCCCCAGGAAACCATGACATGGGGCCGGGCGGAAACGGAGCAACGCACGAATCGTGGATGAGTGATTATTTGGATGAACCACGGTTCGCCCGTCATCCTTCCTTCCAAGGCACGATGGATCCCGGGAAAACTGAAAACAATTACAGTCTGTTCGAGACCGACGATGCCAAATGGATTGGGATTGCACTGGAGTGGGCGCCTCGTGATCGAGCTGTGGAATGGGCCGATCAGTTGTTAAGTGAACACCATGACCGATTGGCCGTGATCGTGACGCATGCGTACATGTACTACGACGAGACCAAGTACGATTGGAAGCGAACGCAGTCGCAGTCATGGAGCCCATACAAATACGGTGTTGCTGACAGTCGCGAAGGAGTTAACGATGCACGCGATCTATGGGAAAAACTGATCAGCCGGCATCCCAATGTCGTGATGGTGCTGTCAGGACACGTGCTTAACGACGGTGCCGGTTTGCTTAGCGAGACAACGACGCATGGGAACACGGTCCATCAGATGTTGGCGAACTATCAAATGTTGCATGAGGGTGGCGACGGATGGATGCGATTGATCGAACTTCTGCCCGATGGCAAAACGATCCAGGTCCGCACGTACTCGCCTGTTTTGAAAAAATACAAGACCGACCCGGAGCACCAGTTCACGCTTCCGTTGATCATCGCAACACCAACGGTGGAGTGAATGCGGCGAGAAACGTTCTTCAGGTGGTGGTGGAGGACGCGGAGACTTCTGTGTTGACCGGCAACAGGTCCGGAACGCACTCGCGAGATTTGGGCACGGCGTCAAAGCGTTGCAGCGGCAGGTGTTCCGGTTTCAAACCGGCCTGAGCGACTAAGCGAGTGAGTTGCGCGATCGATGAAACGCCAAGCTTGTGGCCGATTTCGGTTTTGTGACGCTCGATCGTTCGCGGGCTACGATAAAGCAGACGCGACACTTCCGGGACACTGTTGCCTTGACCAAGCAGCACGAGCACTTCCAATTCACGAGGGCTGAGGACCGACAGCGGCCCCAAGTCGATGAACTGACTCTGCGTTTCCTTGATATCACCGTCGGGCAAGATGCCATCGAGTCGGGTGAGGACGACAGCAAAATGGTGCTCGTCATTGTGGTGAGGGTAGAACGACGAAACGAGCATGCGACCGCAGTAAATGTGCGTGGCTCGAAGCGGTGAGTCAGTGTCGATGACTTCTTTCATCCATGTCATTCGTTCATTGGCGTATTCCTCGGAAAAGACATCGTGCAGCGTTTTGCCGAGCAAGTCCTCGTCGTCGATGCCGAACAAGCGGAGGGCAGCGCAGTTGAAGTGAACGATTCGACCGCTGTCCTCGATGATCGTCAGGCCAACGTCGGGTTCTTGGTCGAACACTTTCAACCAGTCGATTGATCTTAAAGCTTCTTGCATGGCACTCTCTCGCTGCGATTCAGGTGGTGAGAACGACACGCGAACGCTTGCGTGGTCGTTTCAATGGATCCTGTCAGGCAAGTGCTGTGCCAATTGAGCGAATTCGCTCATGGATTCGTCGCTGCTTGTCGTCGATATGACAACTGGGGCAAGGCCGCTCCTGGTGACCTGTAGTTTTTTTACCCAGGTCGCCGGAGCGGCCGAGTTTTCAACGACCAACTCGGCTTTGGTCAAGTGTCGATCAGATCGTCAGGTGACAGCAACGGGATCTCGTTTTCTTCGGTGTCCTGTTTTTCGCGCCAAGGTTCGTTGGTCCGATACGATTCCAATTCTTCTTGAAGCTGTTTGAGCTGAACGGACTCTTCGTCGGCACCTTCCTCGATCTCTTGCTTGGCCGCTTCCACCGCCTTTTGGCTCCATTTGACCGCGTTTTCGAAATCGCCGGTTTCCGCGTACCCTGCCGCGAGGGTGCTAAGGATGTGGCCTTCGGTTTCTTCGGTCAATTCGACGGCTCGTAGGCCGAGTTCGAGTGAGCGTGCCCCATTTCGCACTTCGTCCTTGGGCGAAGTTGCCAGCACCCAGGCCAAGTTGTTCAGCACGCTGGGCAGGATGATCGCGTCGGTTTCGTTTTCTTCATTGAGGTTGCTCAACGCTTTTTCGTAGTCCGCGATGGCTTCGGCGTGATCGCCAACGGCCAAGTAGGCATCACCACGCGAGCGTAGCACCGAGGCGTTTTTCGGATCGCGGTCGAGCACACCACTGAGCATGTCAATGGCTTGCCGAGGGCGATCGTCTTGCAAGTACAAATTGGCGAGCTGCAGTTGGCGATAGACGTCATCTGGATTGCGGTCGATCAAGATTTTCATGTCATTGATCGCGTCGGCCATGCGTCCTTCTTCGACGGCAATGAAGCAACGAACCACGATGGCTTGGTCGAGCTGTTCGACTTGCGGTGCCAAATCGATGGCGGCGTCCAAGTCACGTTTGGCGTCTTTGACATCGTCGCGTCGCAGTGAGATCTCCGCTCGTTGCAACAACGCGATGGGGTCCTTGGGCTGCATTGCCAAGGCTTTGTTCAAATCGGCCAGTGCGTCGGCTTCGCGGTCCATGTTGGTGTACAGCAACGCGCGAAGGCGATACAGCCCTTCGCTGGGGCGAGCCTGGATGGTTTTGCTAAGCAGTGCCAAGGCGTCATCGGTGCGATCGAGTTCGACTAGTTGCTGAACGGTCGCGGCGGCGATCTGTTCGTTGGTCGGATCGAGTTCCAGGACCTTTTGGAGATCCTCGACGGCTTCGTCGAACTTGCCTTCTTGCATCCGCAGGCCGGCTCGTTGGCGAACGGCTTCTGCGTTGGCTGGATCCAGCTCAATGGCTTTGGAGAGGTCTGACAGTTGGTCCTCGGTCTCATCCTGGGTCATCGCGCGAAGCAAGTAAGCCGTGCTGAGTTCCTTGGGATCGTCTTGCAGCAACTCAATCGCGGCGGTGGTGGCTTCGGCGATGCGTTCTTGGTCTCCATCAGGAAGCAAATTCAACCGCGCGATCAGCATGTGTGCTTCCGCGAGATCGGGATCATTTTTGATTGCCTGGTCGAGCACTCGCAGGGCTTCATCACGCATTTGCAATGCCCGGCGGCCTCTCATTCGAGTCATCGCACCCGCCATCCCTTGTCCCCGCTGAAGTTGAATGCTGCCAAGCATTTTTTTCGCGAAGGATTGGTTTTCGTCGTCGAGACCTTTTGCCAGCGCCGATTCAATCAGGGAGGCAACCGCTTCCAGGTCTTCATTGGATTCGGCATCGATGCGTTTCAGCACCGCTTCGTCCAAGTCCGCTTGGCCGGGATCCGCCGATTGCTTCATTTGTGAAGGCAGCAGTGGTGGTGCTCCCGGTGGCACGGGGGTGACCGGAGGAGCTGGTTGGGCGGCTTCGTCCGGAGCCGTCTTGGTGGCCGGAGCCTGCTCTGTCGCGGAGTCCTGACCTTGTACCAACTCAACGGGCAACGCAGAGAAACAAAGGACCGCGACGCCCGCCAAGACGCGAGGGTGGCCGAGCTTGTCGGCGAAGGGACGGTAGAGGTTCATGAGAGAACGCTGGCCGCTGCGTCGATGATTCATCCAGAAGTCTCGTCGAAGGGGAAAGTGGCAAATTGGAAGGGGCGGGGTCCGGATTCGAGTCCCGTTTTGCAGGGATTGTTCGCTTTGCTGGTCTGTTCGCATCGCGAGGCTCGCGGGTTCAAGGTCGGATCATGGTTTCCATTCATTGATCCGGGCCTCACGACCGGTCCTCAAGGTTACATCGGAAGGTTCCATCAGCGATTCAGGAATTCGTTGGCGTTGATTCCATTGTGGTGAAATCCAATGACCTGAAATCCGGTCGCGGTTTGGAACCCCGTGTCTCGCAGACCCGCTCCATCGTATCATTTTTAGGTCACGAGAAGCCCTGGTCGCGGGACTGGGATCCATTATGCCGGTTTCAGAGAAAGCCGCGAAGGGGAATTGAGAAGATGAACAGCCAACAGGCGGACGGACGGCCGAGCGTTTTAGTCACGCGAAAAACTCCGGGCGAGTCGCTGCAACGTCTGCGGGAAGTTTGCGAAGTCGAGGTTTGGCCTGATACGATGCCACCCAGTCGCGAGGAACTGTGTCAGTTGGTGAAAGGCCGCCATGGATTGCTGACAATGCTCAGCGACCGTGTCGATGACGAATTGATGGACATTGCTGGCGATCAGTTGACGGTGATCAGCAATTACGCCGTAGGATTCAACAACATTGACGTCGAAGCAGCCAAGACGCGGGGCATTGCGGTCGGGAATACGCCAGACGTCCTGACCGATGCCACGGCAGATTTGGCGGTCGCGTTGTTGTTTGCTGCTTCTCGGCATGTTTTGCAAGCGGGCAACCAGGTTTGCCAGGGTGAGTGGAAAACCTGGGAGCCGACGGGGTGGTTGGGCGTCGAGCCCGCCGGGAAAACGTTGGGGATTGTCGGCATGGGGCGAATCGGCCAGGCAACGGCTCGGCGGTTGGTCCGCGGATGGGGGATGGAGCTGCTGTACACCTCACGCAGCGACCAAACGGAGGTCGAAAAAGAATTGGGGGGACGCCGCGTCGAACTCGACACTTTGTTGTCGGAGAGTGATTTTGTTTCCGTGCATGTCGCGTTGACCGAGCAGACTCGCAATCTGATTGACGCCGCGGCGATTTCCAAAATGAAGTCCACTTCGGTGCTGGTGAACACCGCGCGAGGAGAAATCGTCGATCAAGACGCCTTGGTGGCTGCTCTCGAAAGTCGATCGATTTTCGCGGCGGGATTGGACGTCACCACGCCTGAACCATTGCCAGCCGAGCACCCGTTGGTGAAGTCGGACCATTGTGTGATCTTGCCGCACATCGGAAGCGCGACGCATACCAGTCGAAACGCGATGGCTGAAATCGCGGTCGACAACCTGATTGCCGGATTGTCTGGTGAACCGCTTCGTTGCTCGGTGACATGATGCAACCCGGCGGCACGATCCAGTGGTGAGTTGTCAAACAGCCGCGTCAATCGCGGCTTGCCAATTCACGGTGCTCCCCGCCGAAACCTCTTTCTTCCACCGCTCCACTTCCAAGGATTACACCGTGCGTCACTGGTGGAACTACCTCATCGAAACAATCGAGCGACCGAGGGATGAGTTATCCCGTCGTCAGCATCAACTGCGGACCGCTTGGGATCTTGTCATTCACTGCGGCGAGCAATTGCGTCGCCATCGAGCGGAAGGCATGGCTGCGGAGTTGACCTATCGGACGATTTTTTCGTTGATTCCAGTGGTGGTGCTGGGGTTGGTGATGTTTCGCGTTTTTGGTGGGCTCGATGATGTGCAACTGCGAGTGGAGAACCAGTTGTATTCGTTCTTTGGAGTGCCGCAGATTCCCGCCGAATACATCCCAGTGCCGGAACCCGACTCCGGGGATCCTCCAGACGAGTTGGCCGTGGACGCTTCGGAAGTCAATACACCGGATTTTCGGGATGCGGACGACGTCGTGATCGAGACCGTCGTGGACGCAGACTCGGAGGATGCGAGGGAAGTGGCAGACCCGGACGCGGAGCCGGCGGGATTAGGCGATGGAGCTGACGGTAGGTTGCCGAACGGATTCGCAAAATCAATGATGGATCCTGATCGACTTCCGGCAGAGGATGTGACTGGGGAATCCCTGGACGTCAAGGATTTGGAAGGCAGGGCCGAGGCGGACGATCAAGCTCGCGAAATCATTCGGCAGACCTTGCACGGTGCGACTTCCAAGATTGCGACGCTGGATTTCGCTTCGATTGGAGTTTTCGGATTGTTGCTGTTTATCTATGCGGCTGTGGCGCTGGCGGATGCGACCGAATACTTGTTCAACCGGATCTTCGACGCGCCGACTCAGCGTCCGATCCACCTTCGGGTGGCGGTTCACTGGTCGATCATCACGCTGGGAAGCGGCCTGTTGGCGCTCAGTCTTTACATGTCGTCTCAGGTCATTGATTGGTTTGGGACTTTAGGAGCGGGGTCGGGGCCGGTTTGGATTTTGCAACATGCGTTGTCGTTGCTGGCATCTTGGGTGTTGTTGTTTTTGCTGTACGCGTTGATGCCCAACACGCACGTTTCCGTCCGTGCGGCTGTGATGGGATCGGCGGTCAGTGCGGTGTTGTGGGAATTTGCCAAGTACGGCTTTC
>NZ_JBICHO010000242.1:0-10835 GCF_043100905.1 Rhodopirellula sp. JB055
TCGTCCACTGGGCTGCTTGAACAACAAGTCGCTCGTCCGTAGATGGGGCGTTTCGCCAACTCGCAACCAACCCACTTGGGCCGCTTGAGCTCGGATAGAAGAATGGGGAACCGGATCGGCTGTGACAAAGCCAATCAAAAACCAAAAAACTTCCAAACCACCACTTGGCGGCAGCGAACATTTCATAGAAGAAGTCGACGAGGCGAAGAGTCCTTGGTTTTGACGCCAGTTCAGGACTCGTCGCCTCGTCCACTGCCCAAAAAATACTAAGTGGCCGTTCCGTTCGGTCCGCTGACCGAATGATTTCCTGAATGGTACCAGCCATCCACCGAGGTGAGTGACGGCGTGTCTCGATTGCACGCCGGATCACGCGGACCGCTGGTGTTTGTTCTTTTCAAATGAAGAGGCGGGACGGGCGGCACGTTCTTATTTGATCCGGCCTGAGGGGCGGAGCGGGGTTTGTACGAACGACTCTGTGTCGTGAGTGGCTGTTTAATAGCAGAGAAAAGTTTTTGGAGAAGTGCTTTCGTGTCGGTCGTCGGTTTCGTGGGAAGCAACAGGACGAGTTTTGGCGAAGTGTGACACCGGAGCGACTCAACCGTCGTGAACTTGGTTTGAGGCGGTACCGATCACCTGTTCATTTGTTTGATGAACAGCGTCCCGATCGCATCACGATTGATTGAGACTGGCCGTTGTGCGTCGACGACGAGTTCGACGCGGCCATCCAATCCGCTGGTATACTATCTGCCCCCCGTCTCGACGCTTCAACGTTCTGCTCTGAACCTTGCTGGTCGCACTCCCTCCTGAAGCATTCCCCATGCCCACCTTGATCTCTCGTCTGATGCAGACGTTGTTGGTCTTGCTGACCACTCCCCTGTTTGCCCAATCACTTGATTCATCGACAAAGAATGGAACGTCGCCTGATAACTCATCGCGGGACGTTTTGGGTCAAGACAATTTGGTGGCGTGGTGCATCGTTCCTTTTGATGCTTCCAAACGAACGCCCGCGGAACGAGCGGAGATGCTGGTCGACCTGGGCATCCGTCGCTGCGCCTACGATTGGCGGGCCGAACATGTGCCAAGTTTCGAGCAAGAAATTCTCGAGTATCGCAAGCACGGCATCGAGTTCTTTGCCTTTTGGGGTGGACATCCCGAGGCCTATCGGTTGTTTGAGAAGTACGACCTGCATCCGCAGATTTGGATGATGCCGCCCAATCCCCGCGAAGGCACACAGGAGGAAAAACTCCAACAAGCTGCCGAGAAGATGGTCTCTGCCGCAAAGGAAACTCAACGCCTGGGATGCAAACTGTCGCTGTACAACCATGGTGGCTGGGCCGGTGAACCGGAAAATCTGGTCGGCATTTGTCGCGAATTGCGCTCGCGAGGATTCGATCATGTGGGCATCACGTACAACCTGCACCACGGTCACGAACACATCCATGACTGGCGAGAATCATTCGAGTTGATGCAGCCCTATTTGCACTGTCTCAATCTGAATGGAATGAATGACGGGGCCAATCCAAAGATCTTGGAACTGAGCAAAGGCGAACATGAAAAAGCCATGATTCGTGTCGTGCTGGAAAGCGGCTATCAAGGCCCGATCGGTATCCTGGATCATCGTTCGGAACTCGATGCCAAAGAATCCCTGTCCGAGAACATCCAAGGCCTGCAGTGGATTCGCCAAGAACTGAAGGAACCAGGTAGCGGCGGTGCTCGACCCAAGACTCCCTTGCCTCCTGCCACCGACGGAATGCTGCCCAACGAGTCCAGCTCGCCGAGCACCAGCGCAATCTTTCCAGGTGAGCCTGAATATCGACAACCGCCCGTCACAGTGGAATGTCGGGCGACGCTGAATTCTGCTTCTGGTTACAACATTATGGTCAGCAGTGATACCAAGCGGTCAGCCAACCACTGGGAACTGTTCAGCATGGCCAAGACCGGGACCCTGACCGCGTATTTGCCTGGCAAACGACCAGACCATGTACGCAGCCAAACGGTTGTCACAGATGGCAAGCCTCATACGTTCTCGATGGTCTACGAACCGGCCCGAGTGAGGCTGTTCGTCGACGGGAAACAGGTGGCCGATCAAAGTGTTGCACCCTCGCCCGGCCGAGGAATCGACGGACAGTTTGGGATCGGACGTTTGGTGCAATGATCCTTCCGATTCAATGGCGTGATCGATTGGGTGCGGGTCACTCGCGGAGTTCGCCCGATGTCCTCGTCTGCCGCTGAGAAGGTTTCAGTGGACGACGACACGATCGGGTTGTGGGAACGCGATCCTGAAAGTGGCAAAATTCAGTTCGTCGGCAAGTCATCAAATGTTGCCCCGTCTGGTGCAACAGAGACGCCGGAGACGACCGAAACTTCCAAGGTGATTCCGTACGATCCGAACACCGTACGGGAACTGGCCCGCGACGCGATGAAACATGGTGACGCGTTGCGAGGCGCCAGAGTCTTTGCCAGTGCCAAGACGGCCTGTTTGTCATGCCATCAGATCGGCTCGCATGGCGGAACCGTCGGCCCCAGACTTTCGCCGATGAAACAGCCTCGCGAATTGACTCATTTGGTGGAATCCGTCCTGTGGCCCGATCGCGAAGTTGCCCCCCAGTACGTGAGCTGGAAAGTCCTGACCGAAGAAGGGCAGATCTTCACCGGTTACCGAGTGAACTCAGGCGATGATTCCGTGACGTTGAAGGATCCCGCGACGGGAAAGGAAACCGTGATCGATGCGGATGACATCGTCGATGAGATCGCGGGAAGCACTCCCATGCCCGCGGGCTTGGCCGCTGCGATGACACGAGAGCAACAGCGGGACTTGATTCGCTTTTTAGCGGAGGTCACCAACAACAAACCGTCATTGTCCAGCGAACTCCAGCACGTGTTGGCTCAATCTCAATCGCATGGTCCGGTTGCGTTCCCATACGACGCTGAACCGCTCAGCCCGGAACGCTGGCAACATGCGAAGCATCATGTGAACCGCGACCGAGTCTACGATTTCTATACAAAGCAAGCAGAGTACTTTCGAAAGCAAGATACGGTTCCAATGTTGTTGTCGCCTTATCCTGGACTCGACGGTGGGCAACATGGACACTGGGGCAACCAAACGGAAGAAACCTGGGCCAGTGACGACTGGCAGAACACGATCCAAGGCTCAGTGTTGGCAGGCGTTTTTCGTGGTGATGGCAAGACCGTGCCGCGAGGTATTTGTGTGCAGTTGGGCGGCCCAGATGAACACTCAATCTGCTTCGACCCGGACACATTGAGTTACGCAGCGGCCTGGAATGGTGGTTTTGTAAAGACCTCCTCTGTCCGCCATGGTTTTGTCAGCGGACTGAAGATGCAAGGCAATCCAATCCCAATTCCAACGAGCGTCTCTTCAGGAGACGCTGCAGCCGACGAGCCCTTTGAATATCACGGGTTTTATCGGATGGGTGATCGCGTGGTGTTCGCGTACCGCATCGGCGAGACCGAATACCTGGATTCGCCGCGAATCAAAGACGGACACCTGGTCGTCGAGCGTGTGCCAGCCGGCGAACACCCAATGCGAAAAGCGTTGGCTGGCGGACCGCCCCAGTGGCCGCAGACCATTCAAACGAAAATCATTCCCGGCAATGGGCGTCCGTTTGCAATCGACACGATCGAACTGCCGCATGACAACCCGTGGAAGGCATTGTTGTTCTGCACCGGACATGACTTTCTTCCCGATGGCAGTGCCTTGGTCTGCACCATGCAGGGTGACGTGTGGCATGTCAGTGGCATTCAGTCACCTGCCGACGAGTCGGGCGTAGCAACTTGGCGACGGTTTGCGTCCGGATTGCACCAACCGTTGGGGATGGTTGTTGCCGAAGATGGAATCTATGTGCAGTGTCGCGACCAATTGACTCGTTTAACAGACATCAACGGTGACGGGGAAGCGGACTTCTACGAGTGTTTCAGCAACGCCTTTCAAACGTCCCCGGCAGGGCATGACTTCATCTGTGGATTGCAGCGAGATTCGGAAGGGAACTTCTACACGGCATCAGGCAACCAGGGTCTCTTGCGGATTTCTTCTGACGGCAGCCGCGCGGAAGTGATTGCCACCGGATTTCGCAACCCGGATGGGTTGGGGATGTTGCCCGATGGCACGCTGACGGTTCCCTGCAGCGAAGGTGGTTGGACACCTGCCTCGATGATTTGTGCCGTGCCGAATTCGTTTGATGTCTCAACAGGCGATCGTCCACCACACTATGGGTATCGCGGTCCGCGCGGAGACGAACCTCCGACGCTGCCGCTAGCGTACTTGCCTCGCGGGCTGGACAATTCCAGTGGCGGTCAAGCGTTGGTGCCAGCCGGAGTTTGGGGGCCTCTGCAAAACCAGTTGTTGCACTTCTCGTTTGGGACGGGGACTTGGTTCACGGTGTTGCAAGACGAGGTGGACGGCCAAACGCAAGCAGCCGTGGTTCCTATGTCTAGTGATTTCCTCTCGGGAGCTCATCGCGGTCGATTCTCGCCAACCGATGGACAGCTTTATGTGTCCGGATCACAGGGGTGGGGAGCTTATGTGCCGGAAGAAGGTGGATTCCAACGAGTCCGCTACACGGGACATTCGTTTCAAGTTCCAACGAGTTTCCATGTGCACGAAAACGGAGTGCGAATCACGTTTGCAGAGCCTGTCGAACCAGGCACCGCAACCAACGTGAAAAATCACTTCGCGCAGTGTTGGAATTACCGATACAGCGGAGCGTATGGTTCGCCGGAATATTCCCCCATGCACCCTGGCGTCGCCGGACACGATCCGCTGGAGATCACGTCAACGCATGTCTCGTCCGATTCGCGCACCGTGTTCTTGGAGATCCCCGGTTTGCAACCCGTCAATCAATTGCATCTGCGTTTGCACGTCAACGCGGACGACCAGTGTTTGACCGCCGGGCGAACGGAAACTGGACACGACTTGTTCATCACTGTTCATTGTCTGGACGCTGCGTTCCAAGACTTCCCAGGCTATCAACCGATCGAGAAGACGATTGCCGCACATCCCATTTTGAGCGACCTAGCATTGAATGCGATTCGCGTTCCCAATCCATGGGGATCCCCAATCCCAAATTCACGCGCCATTGAACTGAAGACGGGAACGAACCTGACCTACCAGACCAAACTCATTCGAGTGCAAGCCGGTGAGGCTTTGGCGTTCACGTTGGCAAATCCCGATGTGGTCCCTCACAACTGGGCTTTGGTGCGTCCGGGAAAATTGCAACGTGTCGGTGAACTCGCCAACCAATTGATCGCCGATCCGCAAGCCTTCGCTCGACACTACATCCCCGACACCGAAGACGTTCTTGTTGCCACCGACGTGGTCGGCCCCGGCGAGTCCCAAACCGTCCATTTCCGAGCCCCTTCTCAACCGGGCCGCTATCCATTCCTCTGCACGTTCCCCGGCCACTGGATGGTGATGAACGGTGAAATGATTGTGGAGTGACGCGTCGGATATATAAAACCTTCGAAAGCCACCGAGACATCGTTGAAGCGACACTGCAGCCATTTCGCAACTCGTCTGAATCAAGATTCAATGGACGCAGTGCAGTCCTGTTCGCCCAACTGGCTTGTATCGACGTGTTCGACATCGAAAGCGGGCTCGGCCGGAGGTGCATCGCGAACATGTTGTGCCCAATCAACCAATTTCCCATGGTCTCGTGGGTTACCTCGAAGCTGGATCCTTTGCCTCCGCACGTCGTCATGGCATGTTAAGTACCAAATCTTTGGTGTGACGCCAAAACGGTCGCGAAGTTGGTCCGGCCAACGAGCATCCGTCAGCTCTCGTGTGAACGGACCGACAATCACAACGCTCACGTGGGGAAGGTTTTCGGCTGCGGTATCGAACAGGCATTCGTACACCGCATCTCGAAACAATTGCTTGTACTCGGGACTGTCCCGATCAGCGGGATCCAGCCCCGCCGCCTTCAGGCCAGCTCGCACAACAGGTTCGGTCACCGTGTCGCTGTCCAGCAACCCAGCCGCCAACTTCGTTGCCAGCGTTCTCCCAAAGGTGCTTTTACCGACACCGGCTGCCCCCGTGACGATGTGAAGTGAATGCGTCGACATGATAAGTGAATCAGTCCAGGCGGGTGGTCTGTCAAAGGTAAGAGTGACGGTTGATCGTGGTGGACGACGCGACGAGTCCGCGAATCTGTCTCCAATTCACACGCTCGTAC
Organism: Rhodopirellula sp. JB055; assembly: GCF_043100905.1. Classification (NCBI taxonomy): domain Bacteria; kingdom Pseudomonadati; phylum Planctomycetota; class Planctomycetia; order Pirellulales; family Pirellulaceae; genus Rhodopirellula; species Rhodopirellula sp. JB055. Next base: position 6,189 of record NZ_JBICHO010000242.1, read on the forward strand.
GATCGGCATTCAAGCCCGTCCAGATAAGCCACCAAGGCGTGAGTTGTCAAATTGTATTGCAGCGTGAGCTCATCTCAACCAATGGACGCTTGGAGCCCCCTGTGTCAACATTTCCAATGTGTTGCTGACCTGCTCACGGCATTCGCCGTCGACTTTCGTATCATCCAATTGCCTTGGAATTCTCCACCGCAACGATACAAAACGGCTTGTCCGCAAGACACACTTGCTCGGCTTAGAATTCTCGAAAGCTCTCCCACCTAGAACGCTCCCGCCTCTGACCGCCATGAACCTTTCAAAACTTCATCCATTCTTCTTGCTCGGATCTCTTTGGTTGGCCTCGTTCGCACTGAGCGCCCCGGCGAATGCAAACGATGTGGTTGGTCCACTCGTGGGAACTGTCGACAGCACCTCCGCGAATTTGTTGTATCGCGTGGGTGAGTCCGAGCAATCACTGCGGTTGACTGTGTTTGCGGATGGCACTGCGGTTCAAAAAGTCGAATCGGTCGGTCATCAGGAAGATGATTTCGTGGCCAAGTTTCGACTCACCAATCTCCACCCCAACACTCTGTACCACTACCAAATCACAAACACGAAAACCGGAGAAACATTGGTGGAGGCGGACGATCAACACTCGTTCCGAACCGCCAATCCGGCTCGGCATGGAGAACGCGTTTCCGTCGGATTCGTTTCCTGTGTCGACATCGAGCCCAACGGAATCTGGAATGAGATGCAGGGGTTGGACCTCGACGCCGTGTGCCTGATGGGCGACACCCCATACATCGACAGCACCGATCTGAAGAAGGTGCGGGCAAGGCATCGCGAATTCCTGCAGATGCCCGACTTGGCCGCGTTGTCAGCCAAAACACCCACTGTTGGAACCTGGGACGACCACGACTTTGGGCTCAACAATGGCAACGGCCGCAACGTGATGGAAGGCAAAGTCGACACCCGTCGCGGGTTTGTGAACTACCGTGCGCATTCGCAATACGGCAATGGCAAGGAAGGCGTTTATCACCGGGTTGACCTGGGGATGATCGACGTGTTCTTTCTCGATCCGCGTTACTTTTCACAAACCGATCCCTCGCCCGCCGACAAAACACAGCCGACTTGCCTCGGAACCGAACAATGGGAATGGCTGCTCGATGGATTGCGTTCGTCCAAAGCCCCTTTCAAAGTCTTGGCACAAGGTGCGATCTGGGAAGACAAGAAGAACCGGGAAACGGATGACATGTTCACCTACTGGTACGAGCGAGACGCGTTGCTGGATGTGATCAAGACAGAAGGCATCTCGGGGGTTGTTTTGTTGGGCGGGGACATCCACGTCGCCCGCCATTTGATCCATCCTCAGCGTGTTGGCTATGACCTCCATGACTTCGTGATTTCACCGGGGCACGACCACACGATTACCGCGCTCGACGTTCCTCATCCGTCGTTGGAATGGTCATTGGTGGAAGGTTGGCAGTTCCTCACCTTGACCGCAGACGGGACAAAAGACGCTCCCATGTTGACGGCCGAGTACCGCCAACCCAACGGAGTCGTGAACCGTCAAGTCAAAATCCCACTCGCATCGTTGACCGCGGACGCTTCCTTCAAACCCACCTCCCAATTGAGAGCCCACTGGTCATTCGATGGTGACTTGGAAAACGAATCGATTCTCGGCCATCGGATTGATGCGGTCGCAGGGAACGATGCCCAGGTTGTCGGCGAAGGAGGCGTCTCCGGCGGTGCATTGAAACTCGATCGTTTGCAGGAACAGTATGTTCGTGTTCCCCGCAGTTTCTTGGATGACAACTCGGCCCATCACACCGTTTCGCTGTGGATCAAACCAACCAGTCTGCCTGCACACGGCACCGCGGAACGACACTTTCTGCTCGAAAGCACGGCGGAGGGAACCGAGTCCTCGAAATCAGCTTGGCATCTCTCGCTGGGGATGCGTGCGGCAAATGACGCAGACAAAGTGAACCTGCAGATGTACACGCACACGTTGCAGCCAGCCTCGCAACCGGAGGCGGCTCCTACGCCCAAATCACAAGGCGGTTTCGACACCTTGGTTGACCGTGAGATGCTGCTCGATCGTTGGAACCACGTGGTCATGGTATTCGACACGGAATCGCTGTCGCTGATTCTCAACGACACCCTGATCGCCAAGCATTCCCTTCCGGTTCCTGGGCCTGCATCCGAATTCGGAGGGCTGGTGATTGGCGGGCACCGAGAAGAAACGGGTCGAAACTTCGACGGATGGATTGACGAGGTCTCAATCTGGCAAGGCGAGATGCCCAACAGTCTGTGAATTTGTCGATGGACTTCCGATCCAGACTTGTGATCGCACTGAGGCGTTCACGGCGATTCAAGGACACGGCAATTGGCTTGCCATCGATTTGGTTCAAAAGCGAATCCTTGCCGGCGACGACATCCAAAAACTTGGACGCAAAAGATGTTGGAGGGCGTGTCCGCGACGCATCCCGAACTGTTGGCGAAAGTCGCCGACTTCCAGTCGCAAATCGATGAACAAGAATGAGCAAGAGTCTCCAACTCAGACTGCGAAGGCAGGATTGACGACTACCCTTTTTAGGGCGGCACAAAATGCATGTCGGCGGATTTCAGGCCCATCGCCTGATTGTGGATCCCGGTTAAACTCACTGCTGCTTTCCCAGATCGTTCAGGATGGAGATTCAATGATCAATTCTTCAACAGACATCGATACCGCTCAACTGGTCGAGTCTTTGGGCCAGTTTCGACGAGGGGTTTTACCTGCGGGCGTGATGCGAGAGCTGATCAGCCGAGGCTCGGAGGTCATGCCCGCTTTGGTGTCGCGTTTGAATCGAGCGACCGACTCGAACCGAAAGGGCCTTGGGGCATGTCCTTCGGACGTTTTTCTCTGCTACCACTTGCTCGGCATCGACCCGCAGCCGATTTTGCGAGATTGGTTTGACCAATTCCTGCGGTGCGAAGAAGACACCATTGAATGTTGTAGCGGCGAAATCACTCAACGTTTCACTCGTGCCATCGTGACCGCGATTGCGGATCCCAACAACATCTCAACTTATTGCCAATGGTTGGATTCGCTGGTCCAGGATGAGCAAGTCAGCGATTACATCAAGCTTCAATTGGTCGAAGCGTTGTTCAATTTTGTGTCCGAGAAGACGTTGGATGACGCGGTTGCCGTCCAGTGGGTGCTCACGTGGATTCAACAACGGCAACATCTGAAACAGGACTTGTTTTCATCGATGGTGATGGCCTCGATGATTGACATTGGCGGCCTGGAATTCAAAGAGCTAGCAGTAGCCTGTATGGAACGAGACCAACTCTGCGATAACTATGTTCGAGCAGGAGATTTCGTTTCCATGTCGGATGAACGCCAACTGAACTTTTTGCGTGAACGTGCTGAGGGCGATCGCGAAATGCTTGCCGATCCAATCAGCTTCCTTTCCAGTTGGCACGCATTCGCCTGGACGACCGATGATCTCGATCCTATCCGAGCACGTTGCCAAGCGTTGCCCAAGCATTCGTTCTTTCGCCCACGCCACGTGGAGACGCCCAGGATAGAAGAGTGGTTGTCCGCCATTGATCAATCGAACTATGAAACCTACCCGCAGGAAGCGGTCGAACAACTCAACCTGAACATCGACCAAGCGGTTGAACCGCTTTTTGAACAAGTTCGAAACGGAATCAAATCCGCTAGGAACGGTGAAACGCTCGATAGCAACGGTCCCTATTTGGCTGCCCTCCTGCTGGCCAGCAACTGCGACACCCGACGAGTTTTATTTGACGGTGCCGATCCATTCCTGGAACTCCTTGATCTTCCATGCGAGCGACGAACAGAATGGTTTGGCGACTCAATCGACACGCATTTGATCAAAGCATTGCCTCACCTGTTGGCAGGCCAAACCCAACCGATGTTGGATCGCATTCAGGATTCAGACCGAAACGATATCGATCGAGCGTCTTGCGTCCTCTACTTCGTTCTTTCTGTTTATCACGGATACCTGAGTCGTGAAAAATGCATCCAAATATTGCGTCAGCTTTGGGAAACACTGAGTCAAGAGGCTGAAAAAACAGGCACGTTGATGCCCAAGGCGGCGATCTTCGATGCCGCGTGTCTGCTGTCTCTCCCCGAGAATGACCCGTTGATGAAACAGGCGACCGCCGAGGGTGTCTCGCATTTCCATCTGAGTTCTGAATCGGCCAAGATTTGTCTTCAACAGCCACAGGACGCAAACGAAGTTGTAAGAACGGAGGTCATACAATGGAAACCAATCAACGAAGTGGTCCAGCAGGGCTGTCAGTTTGCGGAGAGCGCATTCGCTTCCGACTCGTTTGAACGTCATCCCTATTTGAACACGCCAATCCACACTGAACCGGCGCCACACCAACCGCCGGTCGGCACGCTGAGAAACACCGGGACGAAGGTGGGGCGAAACGAACCATGTCCCTGCGGCAGTAACAAAAAGTACAAAAAGTGCTGCATGAAGCGATAGAAGGCACGCCAAGCATATCCCCCTCTCGCAGAAGGTCGTTCCGTTTTATTTCACCCTCCCTTTGGAAGGGGGGAATTGGTAAAGCGAGAGCCATTCGGCGCTAGCCCACGGCTATCGGAGACGAACCGGACGCTATCGCGTAACGGCTGACTAAATCATCACGGTGCTG
>NZ_JBICHO010000243.1:0-14087 GCF_043100905.1 Rhodopirellula sp. JB055
TGAAAATGGGACGTAGTGTTGCTTCCATCGTTCGGTCACACGTTCCGGAATATCGTGTGTCGCAGATGATGGATCACTTCACTCAGTACGTCGGCTCCTCGCCTTACGCGTCGCCGGCTGTGCTGTGTGGCATCGCGCACATGCAAACCAAAGAAGGCATCTGGTACCCGATCGGCGGCACACGAGCGGTTCCCGAAGCCCTGTCGAAACTCGCCGGAGAACTCGGCGTCGACATCCGAACCGGAACCGACATCCTACGGATCGAAACCGGAGGCGGATCGGTCAGCGGCGTGACCACAGCGGGCGGCGAAACGATTGCTTGTGACGCCGTCGTCAGCAACTGCGATGCGATTCGAACCTACCGCGAATTGCTCAGCGGTACACCGGAGTCAACCAAGTTTGAAAAGTCCAATCGCTACGAAGCCGCTTGCAGTGGCGTGGTGCTGTACCTGGGATTGAATCGGCGATACGAACAACTGCTGCATCACAACTTTGTGTTTTCCAAAGACCCCGAAGAAGAGTTCGATTCCATTTACCAAAAGGGGCAACCGGCGCCTGATCCAACCGCCTACGTTTGCGCTCCTGCGATCAGCGAACCCGAAGTGGCACCCGATGGTTGCGAAGCCCTCTACATCCTGGTGCACACGCCTTACCTGCGGCCCGGTCATGACTGGAAATCGATGCTGCCGGGTTACCGCGATGTCATCCTGGACAAACTGGAGCGAACGGCAGGGATGGAAGGCATTCGTGATGCGATCGTCACAGAAGATTCGCTGACACCCGAAGGCATCCACAATCGATACCGGGTTCTTAACGGCGCGATCTACGGCTTGGCCAGCCACGGCAAGTTCACCGGTGCCTTCAAGCCGGGCAATCGCCGCAAGGATCTTCGTGGGTTGTATCTGGCCGGCGGAGCAGCTCATCCCGGACCTGGCATGCCAATGGTGCTGATGAGCGGCTGGATCGCGGCCGATTCGCTCGACCAAGACGTCAGCAATGGAACACTCGCGTGACGGCAGACTCCGACGTCATTGCGAAACCTGCGGACTGGTTTCAAAACGGATTTCATCGGTTCCTGCATTCTTATTTGCGTCGCAATTTTCACGCGATCGCGTACGCTCGCGAAACGGAACTGCAGACGCAGTTTCATTCGTTGGCCGAAGCGAATCCGGACGGCGCGCAGGCCTCACCGTTGGAAGACGGCAGCCTTCCGTTGATCGTGTACAGCAATCACGCGTCGTGGTGGGACCCGCTGTTGGCGCATGCTATCAACGAGCAATTGTTCGCCCCCAGGCAGTTTTATGCGCCGATCGATGCGGAAGCACTTCAGCAATACAAGGTCTTCGAAAAGTTGGGCTTCTTCGGTGTGCAATCTGATTCCAATCGTGGTGCGGCTCAGTGTTTGAAAACCACCGCCACTCTGTTTCAACGCGAACACAGTGCGTTTTTGCTCACGCCCGAAGGCCGCTATGCTGACATCCGCTATCACGATGCGGAACTGATGCCCGGTTTGGCTCACGTGTGCTCGAAACTGGACTGTGGCTGGGTCGTGCCGTTGGCGATGGAATACGTTTTTTGGGACGAGCGTTTGCCGCTGGTTTTGTTCCGCTTCGGCGATCTGGTCTCGATTCCCAGCGTCAGCGCCTGGGATAAATCTCGTTGGTCGGACGAGCTGACGCGACGTCTTCGAACCAGCCAATCGCGACTCGCGGAATTGTGCATCCAGCGATCAAGCGAACCGTTTCAAAGTCTGCTGCAAGGCAAACGTGGAGCGTCGGGGATGTATGACGCGGCGCGGCGGTTGAAATCGTGGATGACCGGTCAATCGTTTCAGGCCAGTCACGGGAATCAGTTTCAATGATCGCTTGGATGGAATGGTTCCTTATCGCGATCCTGCCGTTTGTCTCGTTGGCTTTGGCGGCGCTGGCGGCGGGCATGTTCGTGTCCAATTTGCCACTGTTCATGGACGGTGAATCAGCCAGTCACTGTGACCCATCTGAATCGAACAACGCCGATCCACCTCGGGTGTCGGTGTTGATCCCAGCGAGAAACGAAGAGGGCTCGATCGCGGCTTGCTTGGAATCGGTTTTGCAAGCCGTGCAAGTCGACCTGGAAGTCGTTGTGCTGGACGATGGATCGACGGATCAAACGGGTGCCATCGTTCGTGGGATCGCTGAGCGTGATTCACGGGTGAAATTGATGGAGGGCATCGAGCTTCCAGAGGGTTGGAATGGCAAGCAGCACGCATGTTACCGGTTGGCTCAGCATGCCAAGCACGAGCACCTGTTGTTCTTGGATGCGGACGTGCGTTTGAATCCGATTGCAATCATTCATCTGTGGCATCGTTTTTCAGTCGAGCAGGATGGTGGAGAAATCGGTTTGCTCAGCGCCTTCCCTCGACAAGAAACGGGCACGTTGTCGGAGAAGTTGCTGATCCCGATGATGCACTTCATCTTGCTTTCGTACTTGCCGTTCGCTCGCATGCGAGGCAGCGCTCATCCTGCCTACGCGTCGGGATGTGGGCAACTGTTTTTCACCGCGCAAGCTTCTTACCAAGCCGCTGGGACTCACGCTGCGATTCGATCGAGTCGCCACGATGGGCTGAAATTGCCCAAGGCCTTTCGCGAAAACGGGATGCTGACCGATTGCGTGGATGGTTCGCGGTGGGCGGTGTGCCGGATGTACACGTCGGCTGGTGAGGTGGTGCAGGGGCTGCTTAAGAATGCAAACGAAGGCATCGCGAATTCTCGGTTGTTGATCCCGTTCACGATTCTGTTGGGCGGAGCCAATCTGTTGCCGTGGATCACGTTGGTGATGGCCTTGGCAAAACGATCGAGCTTGATCGCGGACGGCTTGCCAATCACGACGTCCGTGGTGATTGGGATCCTGGTCAGCTTGATCGCGATTTTGGTGAGCTACGTGCCTCGAATGATTGCCGCGATCCGGCTGGGGCAGAGCATCACGGGAGCGGTCCTGCACCCGATTGCGATCGTCAGTTTCTTATTGATTCAGTGGTGGGCATTCTGGAATCACCTCCGAGGCCGCCAAGTCACCTGGCGCGGCCGCCTGGGTTGATGCTTGTTGGCTTCCCAGCGAAGCCCGGCGTCTGTTGCAGGAGTCATGGCTCTCGGCTGTTCTGAGGCGGGGACGAGAAAGCTGTTTGGGCTGCTCACTGATCTGATGCCCATCTCAGTACGACCTTGGTAGTTCGCCTCGTTCCCGTCGAGCATGCCAACTCCGAGGAATTCCGTCTGGAGCGTCGTTGGTGGGCGGTCGTCGTGCAAGGTTTGGGAGATTGTCTGGGAAACGTGTCAATTGCTCCAGCAACTCCTCGTCGTGATCTCTAGCAAGCCGCACGATGCGAATCCATTGATGACGCCACTTTCTCATCACCGGAGAATCAAGGTCGAGTTGCAGGATCAGTTTCCGCGTTTCTGGATCAGTGCCAGTGATAGCTCCGTCGAGATGAGAGACGACCGTTCGGTTGGTTAGGTACACCAGCGGATCATCAATTGAGTGCCCTGACTTGACCAAATTGCAGCGGTGGCAGGAGTAGACAAGATTCAGATAGTCGAGCGTGCGGTTGGTAGACACCGACTGAGGTGAGAAATGATCAAGGTCAAACTCCCCGGTAGTCGTTCCCCAAGTCTCTCGTTTCAAGCAATAGACACATCGGAAACAGAAGTCGTCGCGAAGCCAAGGCCGATAGGATTCATAGCGTCTATAACCGCCTGGATGGTGGCGGCGATGGGGGCGAGGATCGGGGTAATCAAAAATCAATGCCCTGGCTCTTCGTCCCGAATCGACAGAAGCTTTGCGTGCAAGGCCTTCATTCCTTCCATCGGCTGGCTTTTCTCTGAATCGATCACCGTCCGCATCGCCTCCGTCAGTCGCGCCAGTTCAATCTGCTCCGGAACCGTGATCGTTTCCTGGATTTGACGGTCGATCAGATCCATTCGACGAGCGTTCATCGCAGGTGTCCACTGCGTCACATTTGTTGATGGTGGTTGATCCTGGATCTTGGCGATCGCCTTGGCAGCCAAAGAAGGAAATTCAATCAACGCCATCCCCGAGTCCTGCAGCGTTTCAATCACAGCTTGTAGCGTCGCAGCTTGGTACTCTTCCTGGGTGGCATTGCGCGAAAGCCCAGCGATCACATCGAGGAGGTTGAGTTCAATGTGCTTGAGAAACTGCCTTGACCAAAAATCCTGGTCATCCGAGATGATATCTTTGTTCGGATGTGGCGTTCGACTAGGCGGCTTTTCGGTCGGCATGGGCAGTCTGGTCCCTGGCAATCGCCAACATGAGAGACTGCATGGCAATCGGGGCAGCCTGTTGATAGTGCGAGAGCGTCACGCAATTCGTGGAATCACTCTTCGCTGCAATCTGCTTTGCCTGTTCCGTCACCTCGTCAGCGAAAATCGTTTTCCACTGGGCGAGAGCTTTCACAGCCTGAGTTTCGATCGAAACCTTCATTTGCAACCTCCTGTTTGCACGATGCCGGTCTCGCCGATTATTACGATTTGCATGACACGTCACAAGCTCAGAACTTCGAGCACGCGAAGGCCCATTCGCGCTGCAGAGGATCAGGCAAGTACCCGGATTGCCGCACCCCGTTATTCCTGCGTCTTTTTATCCGGTTGGCTACTTGGGGGAAATGTGTTCCGATTTGGGGGTTCGCTTTGTTTTCAAGTGCAAGGATTTCTTCGTTGTTTGGGCCTCATTCACGTCTTTGGTTGCTGACCGCTGCGTGCTGCTTTCCTGTCGCGGTTGGCTGCAATGATGGCGAGATGGAGTTTGAATCCAATCATGTTCATGCGATGGTGCTCGAGCGTTCACGGGATCTGCCCACCGAAGCGGCCTTGGAGGATGTCGAATTGGTGCTGGCCGAACTCTTCGGGACTCCGGAAGAACCCGCTTGGCCAGCGGATCGACTGGGGGCCGACCAACGTGAATTGGTTTCTCTGGAGCGACTGCAACAAGCCTCCGGGGCCGTCGAAAGCGACGCCGAGAACGTGCACCGCGGGCTGTACACCGAGCACTGTGTGATCTGCCACGGTGTATCCGGCAGCGGCACTGGTCCTGCATCGATGTACCAATGGCCCTACCCACGCGATTTTCGGGCTGGCGTGTTCAAGTGGAAATCGACCCAGCGGGATGCCAAACCGACTCGCGATGACTTGCGTCGTTTGCTGGAAAATGGCATTCCTGGGACCCCCATGCCATCGTTCGCGACAGTGACGCTGAGCGACCGCGAATCGTTGATTGACTACCTGATTTATCTCTCGATTCGCGGTGAAGTCGAGCGGCAACTGTTGGCCCTGGCGATCGATGAACTTGGGTATGAAGACACACCGCCGCCGGATGAACTGCGTTTGCGTGTGTCCACTGCCGAGGATGAACAAGCCGAACCGACCGAGGGTGAATCGGCCGTCGATGAGATTTTGCAGGAGGTGGCGAGTGAATGGGTTCAGCCGCTGGTTTCTCCGGTGCCGCCGGAACCAATCCCGCATGCCGCCGATGAACTGCATGCCTCGATCGCGCGGGGTGCCAAGTTGTTCAGTGGTCCAATCGCGAATTGTGCTGGGTGTCATGGTCCCGAGGGGCGAGGCGGGATGCCTCCGAACGATCTGGATGATTGGACCAAGGAATTCACGAGTCGGATCGGGATCACGCCGACCGATGCCGACGCAGTCAAACCATTTCGAAAAGCCGGGGCGTTGCCACCACGAACGATCGAGCCCCGCCGACTGGCTGGTGGGGTGTTGCGAGGCGGCGACGATCCTGAGACCCTTTTTCGCCGGATTCACCACGGAATCGCGGGAACGCCAATGCCGGGAATCGAACTGAACGAATCGTCCGCCGGGGGCATGGGGCTCTCCCCTGGAGACGTCTGGGACTTGGTTCATTACGTTCAGTCGTTGGTCCGGCCCACACCCAAACCGTCGGTGCGTGTGGTGGACGACGAAAACTCCGCTGCCGCCGAAAAAACAGGTGTTTCCTCATGAGTCGCGACAATTATCGAACCATCGGCGCGATCGTGGGTTTGGTGCTAGGAATCGGAATCATGTACCTGTTTAGCATGTCTGGCATCGTGCCCGGAGCCTTGTTTGGCGCGGGAGGATGCGTGCTGGGTGGAATCGTGGGAGAACAGATTTTTGATCGCAGAGGTCAGCAATGAGCCAATCTGCTGAGACTGAAAACACTTCTGAACCTGACTCCGAATCGAAGCGGGACGGTTCCGCGAAAACGGTGGAGTCGCCTGGGGCGGCCGAATGCCCTGGCGCGGCCGAACGGTCGGTGCCAAATTGGCCACTCCTTCTGACTCGCGTGATGGTTTGCTTGACCTGGCCGTTGATCTGGGTGGGTGGGTTGGTGACGACCTACGATGCGGGGATGTCCGTTCCTGACTGGCCGGGAACGTACGGGTACAACCTGCTGCTTTACCCGATTTCGACTTGGTTGCTCGGGCCGTTCGATTTGTTCATCGAGCACGGGCACCGATTGTTGGCGGCGTTGGTTGGATTCATCGCGATCGGGTTGGTCATTGCCTCCATCAAGACGGAGAGGCGTCGCTGGGCTGTGGGGTTGTCGGTGCTGGTGCTCGCGGCTGTGATCGGTCAGGGCGTTCTGGGTGGTTTGCGCGTGACGTTGAGTGCGCGGACGTTGGCGATGATTCACGGGTGCGTTGGCCCTGTCTTCTTCGTGCTGTGTGTGATCGCAGCCTGTGTGACTGGCCGAACTTGGTTGGCCGCTTCGGTGCGACAATCTGCCGAGGGAACTTCGGAGCGGACGCCATCTGCGTTTTGGCCGATCGCGTTGTTGGTGCTGGCGTACATGCAATTGGTCCTGGGGGCGATGATGCGGCACGCTTTGCCGGGTTTCAGCCCAGTCGGATTCGCTCTCATTGTCAAAACACACTTCACGATCGCGTTCGATTTGTGGCTGTCAACGGCTCTGGCGTACTGGCGAATCCGTCGGTGCGGCGATTTGACGCTGTCGCGTCCTGCGGGTGCCTTGATATGCTTGGTGGCCATTCAAATCGGCTTGGGGTTCGCGACCTGGATCGTCAACTACGGCTACCCACAGATGCTGGCTACGCTTTCGGCGTCTGACTCGTACCTCTTGCACAGCAAGAACGTCTTGGATGCGTGGATCGTCACCGGCCACGTCGCGACGGGTTCGCTGATTTTGGCCGTTTCGTCGTTGCTGCTGGTTCGGTTGTTACGCCGTCGCCGCGTTTTATCCTTTTCTGTCTCATCTTGAATCCGGAACGATCATGGCATCTGATTGCCGCGAAACGCTCGAGATTGTCACCGGGAGCGGTTTGTCCCTCGATGACGGGGCCCTTCAGAATACGGGATCGCTCCCTCGCGTTCGTTCGCTGGCGAGCGGTGCGACCGCTGTGCTGGAACCTTCGCCGCGGATGAAAGCCGATTCCCGCCCGCGTCCCTCGACTGATCGAGCCCGCACGTTGAATGACGAAATTCCCGTGCCTGAATCCGACCTCAACCGAGATGACTCCGAGCTCAACCGAGATGACTCCGAGGCCGCTACGGAAGCGAAACCGGCTGCGACCCGCGCCCAACGTGGCGTGATGGCGGATGTCATCGAGCTGACCAAGCCGCGAATCGTGACGATGATCTTGGTCACCACGGTTGCCTCGGCGTTGATCGCTGGCAGCGCCACACTGACGTTGGTCGATTGGTTTTGGCTGATGATCGGAACCGCGTTGATCGCCGGCAGTGCGGGCGCGGCCAATCAAGTTTGGGAATGTAAAATCGATCGCAACATGCCTCGCACGGCGAACCGTCCGGTTCCCGGCGGACGCATGAGCTACGGCGTCGCGCTTGGTTTGACCATCGCCAGTGGAATCGCCGGAGGATCCATCCTGTGGCTGGGCAATGGAATGATTCCCGCGTGCGTTGGTATCGCGACTTGGCTGATTTATGTGTTGGTCTACACCCCGATGAAAACACGCACCGCTTGGAACACCACGGTTGGCGCAATCGCGGGTGCTCTGCCGGTGTTCATCGGCTACACCGCGGCGGGCGGCACGCTGACTGAGCTGCCTGGATGGATGTTGTTCGGTGTCCTGGCATGCTGGCAGTACCCGCACTTCATGGCGATTGCTTGGTTGTACCGAACGCAGTACGCGAAAGCCGGTTTTTGTATGACGACGACCGTGGAACCCACTGGTCGTCACGCCGCCTGGCAAAGCATTCTGGGCAGCCTGGCGTTGGCGACCTGCGGCGTGGTCCTGGCTTGGTTCCCCGATGGCCAATGGGTGGCATCGGTCGCCAGCGTCGTGGCAACCGCTCTGATCCTCGCAGCGTCGTGGCCGCTGCTGCGAGCCTCTTTGAACTTCCGTGCGAATCCGAACGACACAACCGCTCGCAAAATGTTGCGTTGGTCGTTGGTGGTTCTGCCTGCCGTGCTTCTGGTGATGACTCTTCGAGCTTCACTGTAAGAAATCATTCATGACTACGACCTCGACTGCCTCCAGTCCCTGTGACGCACTCCATGAGTCCGCGGCTTCGCTGGGTGATGTCCTTTGCGACATTCGTGACTTGCATCATCGCTATGGCGACAACGTCGCTGTCGACGGAATCGATCTCTCGGTGCGTGCCGGCGAGATCGTTGCTGTGCTGGGGAAGAACGGCAGTGGCAAAACGACATTGTTCCGTGTGCTCAGTACTCTGCTGCCGATCCAACGCGGCAGTGTGACGCTCGCGGGACTGAACATTGCCGAACAGGTGGATGCCGTTCGGGGCCGCATTGGAATCATTTTTCAGTCGCCCAGTTTGGACATCAAGCTGACGGTCGATGAAAACCTTCGCTGCCAAGGCGCGTTGTACGGACTGTCAGGACGCGAACTCACCAATCGCTGCGACACTTTGTTGGAACAGTTCTCGCTGACCGACCGGCGTCGCGATTTATGCCAGACACTTTCCGGCGGACTGAAACGACGCGTCGAGCTCGCCAAAGGTTTGCTGCATCAACCGCGAGTCATGTTGCTGGACGAACCCAGCACAGGACTCGATCCAGGCGCACGTTTGTCGCTGTGGGACGCACTGCAGCAGTTGGCAAACGACGGCGTGGCCGTGCTGCTGACGACTCACTTGATGGAAGAGGCGGCCAAGGCCAACCGAGTGGTGTTGCTGGACCAGGGCCAGAAGATCGCTGACGACGCTCCGTCACGATTGCGAGCAGACTTGGGCGGCGGCGTGCTGACCATCGTGCCGGATGATCTGGCTGACGCAAAAGCAGCCTTGAAACGAGAACTGAACTTGGAAACTCAAACGGTCGGCGAGACGCTTCGTGTGCCATGCGATGCGCCGGAGATGGTCGCCAAGGTTTCTGCCGTGCTCGGTGAGGCTGTGCAATCCATCAGCATCGGACGCCCCAATCTTGAAGATGTTTTCGTCGCTCGAACGGGGAAACAATTCCAATGAGTTCTCCCGCGATGACAGACTCTGGTATGAACGCCTACGCTCGCATGGGCGCCGCGTGGATGTTGGCTCGCCGTGAATGGACACGGTTTTTTCGCCAGCGAAACCGGGTGACGGCTGCGATTGTTCAGCCGCTGCTGTTTTGGTTGTTGTTTGGTACCGGTCTGCGAGGCTCGTTTGAATCCGCGGGCGGCGAGAGTTTTTCGCGGTTCTTCTTGCCCGGCACGATTGGTTTGATCGTCTTGTTCACCGCCATCTTCGCGACGATCTCGGTGATTGAAGACCGTCGAGAAGGCTTCATGCAATCGGTGCTGGTCTCGCCTGCCGGACGCTTTCCCGTGCTGGTGGGCAAGGTGCTCGGTGGTGCCGCAATCGCTTGGGCACAAGCGTTGATCTTCTTGCTGCTGGTTTACTTGGTCGGTGCGGCTTCGATCGCCTGGACGTTTCCCTGGTTGCTGTTGCTGTTAGCGATCATCGCGATCGCAATGTGCGCGTTGGGAATGATTGTGGCTTGGCCAATGGAAAGCACCCAGGGCTTTCATGCGATCATGATGTTGGGGTTGATGCCGATGTGGCTGCTGGCTGGGACGTTCTTTCCGATCCCCGCCTGGAGCATCTCTGGGCCGGTGGTGGAAACCGGTGCGGCAACGATGGGCGATTGGGGAGGCTGGTTGCTCGCGGGCGTGATGCAGCTCAACCCTCTCAGCTATTCCATGTTGGAGTTGCGTCGGTTGCTGAATCCCTCGCTGGATCTTTCCTCCGCTGGTTTCGCCCCGTCCTCCACGACTTGCTGGGGAGTGACCATGGTTGCCACGATTGCGGTGGTTCTGATCGCCTGGCGGTTGATGCGAGGGAGTCGCAAGGCCGATACGATGGTTTGAACCGTCGGCCGCAGTGTCGTCCACCGCCCACTCCCTGTCTTCTCGCTTCTGCAGGAACACCATGGAATTCATTTGGAACGACGGCGGCCGATCGTCTGCTGGTTTCGTTGGCCTGGCGGGCGACTGCGTGACACGAGCGATCGCGATCGCGACTGGCACGAGCTATCGCGATATCTATCAGGCACTGGGCAAGTCGGCGAACAAGACCGTTCGCAATGGCGTCTGCAGTTCCGTGGCCGACGAGTACCTTCGGGCCAACCAGTGGCAACGGCACCCAGGGAATGATCAGGCGTTTTGCGCCGAGAGTTTGCCGCGCGGGATTGTCGTCGTTCACCTGGAGAAACACAACACTCGCCGCGGTGGCCATTTTTGCTGTCTCATCGACCATGAGATTCATGACACTTGGAACCCCATGGATGACGGTGACTACATCGTCGTCAGTCACTGGACGTTCGCGGGTGCCCCGTCCGAGTCGACGCTGCCCGCCATCGGGCCTCAACGCCCGCAGGACAGCGAGCAGGTTCTGACGCAGAATGAGTTTGAAAAGATCCTGCGTCGTCTGCGGGCTCTCGACACAACGGCCAGCAACCACGCCAGCACAGAAGGCGAGAAACGCAACGCCTTGCGAATGATGCAAAGCCTGATGTTGCGCCACAACTTGTCTCGCGAAGACATCACCGAAGACGACAATATCGAGAGCGTTTCCTACACGCGGATGGCTTGCCCGGTGAACGGACGCCGAGCGTGTGCGTGGGAAAAATCTCTTGCCGCCTATGTCACCGAAGAGATCTTTCCGATGGTGCAGTGGTATTACGGCCGCAAGCAAAACCGAACGCTGTTTTGGTTCTATGGCCCCGTCGACGATGTCAAAAATTGCATTCTGCTGTTTCGCGAATTGTTGCTGACGATCGCGACGGCTGCACATCTGCAATACGGCGGGCACTCGCGTGGCAGCGGAGCCTCATACGCGGAAGGCTACGTTCGCGGCATGCCCAAACAGGTGACACAAACTCGCGATGCGATGGCCGACGACCAAACATTCAGTCAGTCCGCGTTGATTCACGCTCGAACACTGGCCGTCCAGCAAGCCGCCGTGGATTGGCTGAGACTCGAGTGCGGGATTGCGTTGGTGATGTCACGAGGCAGCGGGCGTGACCAGCATGATCCCGACGCGGCCGACCGTGGAAAACGCCACGGATCCAAGCACGATCTTTCGACGGTCAACGGCCGCAAACGCCTCGGCCATTCCTAAGCGATGCCGCTTCATTCCTGGGTTGCTGCTTCGTTGTTCGCCAACATCGAGGTTGAGGGGAGTGGGCAAGGTCCCGTGAAAACTACTGACTTCGTTCAAACCCGGTTGGTAAAACCGTGTATTCGACCGGCGTTCCATTGGGCAGATTGCAGCTGATTTTATATTGGCTGGAGGCCCTCCCCCCTCCTGATACCCCAGTGAAATCATTGATCATCACGTGGTCAACGATAGAAAACGATTTGACATCAACAATGAACAAAACGGATTTGGCTTCTTCTCTGAGAGCTCTGGTTTTTTTAAAAGAAATCGGTTTGCCCTCTTCATATTCCGGCATTTGAGTATACCAGAGCAGTTTTGTTTCTGGCGATTCCGCCAAATCAATCGCCTTGCAATTCAGCGATCCCACCGGTGTCATGTCAAGAAAATTGAACACGTCGTTGTTGGTTCCGGACAAAGCCAATCGACAAAGCACGCTAGTGCCGAGCCGGGAATGAGCCAAGTTCTCATTTCGGCTTTCAACCAAGCATTCGTAGGACTCGATCGTTTCCGCTAGTTTGGCCGCCTCAGATTTCAACAAGAGGTTTTCACGATACGATCGAACAAGCAAAGCGGAGGCAATCGTAGCGATCGCTAGAAGGAGAGCTATTGTGACATTTTTCATTCGTTCGTTATCGCAACCTAAGTGGGGTGCGATCTCCAAGTCAAAAGGAACGGGCCGCAATGAGCTGAGGCTTGATTGGACGCTCTCGTTTTCACAGGAAGAGGTGCCAGTCCGGCGCGCCTCTCGCTTTGATTGAATTACTGGATCTGAGGTCGATTTGTGGGCTGAGCTACCAAGCCGACTATGCAACGCCGATTGCACTTGAGACACTGCGAACGCTTGCGTTGAAGCAGGTCGGCAGGAGTCTTTCGACATTTGGACTGTTTTGGTAAGCGACGTTGCTCGCGCGTGCAACCGGGGCTGACGCCAAAACGGCTCACACGGACGTGCCCAGTCATTCTTGCTGACCTGCTCAAAGCGAATGTTTTGGTTGAGCGCTGATCGATGAAGTGAGGACTTCATCGACCGTTGTTGGATCAAGTGATGTTCCTGGCTCACCGCGTGATGATGTGTCGATTTTCCATAAGTTTTGCGATGCAGGAACGGCGGGTGTCGCATCGATGATTTGGTTGAACGATTGGAGCGGGAACGCCGCTTCATTCGCCGAATGAATTGTGTCGTTTGAATCGTCCAATGGTCCGGATCGACAGATGAAGGTCTGAGGAGCGGTTTGTTCCATTGGAACGAATTCAGGCTCTCCCGAGGTGGGGCCCAATCGCAACTGGTTGATGATTTGCAATGCATCCAGTGGGCTGAATCGGGTATCACCATTGACGTCATAGTAATAGCCATCAATGCTCAGCCGTGTTCCAGTCGGAGCGTGTTCGCTGTTGAGATGGTTGATCACCATCAGTGCATCCAGAGCCGAGACGCTTCCGCTACGATCAACGTCGTATGGAATGACGGGGTTTTGATCTTCGGACGTGGTTTCGAATTCGATCACTTGTTCGCCTGTTGTCACGCGGTGGTGCAGGCGGTTGTCGCGGATGATGGGGCGCAACACCTCCCATTGTCCGGACCAAGTGAGGCTGGTGCCAGGCCCGACGACAATTTGAGAAGGCCATGTCACAAGAGAATTGTCCGCGATGGACGAGTCAATCGATATCGGACCCAGGTCTTGACCGCTCAGGTCGAGGATGGACCGGTTTCCGACACGGTCGGTTGCGGTTGCAAAGAAATGGGAGGCATGGGCAGAGGAGATTGTGTGTTCGATGCGGTCCGTTGTGCCGGACTGTCGATGCGAGAGCGATCCATCACGGATCGAAAACAGTGACAATTGTGTCACACCCGAACCTTGGCGACCGAGTTCGTCACTGTCACTCGCTGAGGCACGAACATAATGAGTGTCTGAATCAGTTTCGATATCCAGCGAGATTTTCGGAGCGGTCACGTCAAACGACTGAATCTCAACGATGTAGTCTGCGCGTTGCTGAGAGGTCGGGACGTGTCCCGGATATCGATTGGATGGGCCGACAGTCAGCCCGGTACCGGGTTGGTCCGTGATCGTTGCTGTTGCGACAAATCGCTGAGACTTTTGATTCGCAATTGGATCAAGAAGGAGAAACGGATTCGCAAACGTCCAGGTCGTCGAACGGGTGTCGATCCGAATGTCAGTGTGCTCCGGCAGATGACCGATGTCGTAAGTTGTTTCGTGATAGAGGTAGAAGGAGCCGGACTCGTCGCTGATGAAGGAGTCGGCGACAACGGCGGTCTCTCCACGATCTGTTGTTTGAAAAATGGGATGGTCGAGGTGATATCCTTCGACCGGCGCCGCACCATCAGCCAATGGGGCAATGTGAACCCAGAGTTCATACAGCCGGTCATTCGGGAATTGGGCTGTGTTGCCTTCAACTGCTACGAAGTACGAGCCATCAGTGGGAATTACATAGTGCTGGAATGCA